>LIBO01000035.1 GCA_001438005.1 Verrucomicrobia subdivision 6 bacterium BACL9 MAG-120507-bin52
CTTTCCGATTTTTTCGCCCATCTCGGCCAAAATCAGAATGAGTACTACTTCGATGGGGTCGGCGTACTCCACACCCTACTGGCCGGCCAAAAACTGAAGGCCAAAACCCAAGCCCCCGTCCAGTGGTTCGAGCCCGCCGATCAATCGATGGTTTCCTTCTCCCGTGGCCATCTAATTCCGTGCTAGGCAACAATATACCAATATATCGCTCTGGCCCTGTTTTTCTGATATGATAGAATCATGTCTCTGGATTCATCTTCTTACCTGAATCGCGAGCTTAGCTGGCTCGAATTCAATCATCGTGTCCTCGAGGAGGCCCAAGACCCCACCCAACCCCTCCTCGAACGACTCAAATTCCTCACCATCGTCAGCTCCAATCTCGATGAGTTCTTTGAAATCCGTGTCGCCGCCCTCAAGCAACTCGTCGAAAACCGAAGCGACGTGCACGGACCCGATGGCCTCCGCCCGCCCGATGTCCTCGCCGCGATTCGTACCCGCGTCCTTCGTATGGTCGCCGACCAGTACCAACTCCTCCACGAAACTCTCCTTCCAGCCCTTGCCCATGAGGGGCTTCACCTTCGCGCGATTCCCGAGCTCAACGACATTCAGATCGAATGGGCCCGGCAAATTTTTCAGCGAGATATTCTTCCCATCCTCACTCCCCTCGCCGTCGATCCCAGCCACCCCTTCCCGCAGCTCTTGAACAAATCGGTCAACCTCGTCGTCCTTTTTTCGAAACCGGGTTATCAAGAATCCACCCGCCACGCTTTCGTGCAGATCCCTCGCGGCATCTCTCGCCTTATTGCCCTGCCCAAAGACGGAGGCAACCCGAGGGAGTTCATTCTTCTTTCCGAACTGATTCGCCATTTTGTCAGCGAAGTATTTCCTGGGATGAAGATTTACGGTGCCTGGCCCACCCGCATCACCCGCAACAGCGAGCTCTATATTGACGAGGAAGAGGCCCACAACCTTCTCCTGACCATCGAAGAGGAACTCCAAAAAAGGAATCGGGGCGCCGCCGTTCGTCTCGAGCTGACCCAAGATTGCCCCGTCGAAATCGAAACCTACCTTCTCGGCCATCTGCACCTCTCCCACGAGGATGTCTACCGCGTGACCGGGCCCGTCAATCTCACTCAGCTATTTTCCCTGACCGAATCGGGTCGCGGCCTGCCGAATCTCCACGATCCTCTCTTCACCCCTTCCATCCCTCCCCCCCTCGCATTGCCTGCCCGCACCTTCGACGCCATCCGGCAAAACGACATCCTCCTGCACCACCCGTACGAAAGTTTTCAACCCATCATCTCTCTCCTCGAACAGGCCGCGGTCGATCCCCAAGTTCTCGCCATTAAGATGACCCTCTACCGCACCAGCGGCGACTCCCCCCTTCTCAATGCCCTCATCGCTGCCGCCCACAACGAGAAACAGGTCACGATCCTAGTCGAACTCAAAGCCCGCTTCGATGAAGCCAACAATATCGCTTGGGCCCGAAAAATGGAGGAGGCGGGGATTCACGTCGTCTATGGCTTGGTCGGCTTAAAAACCCACTGCAAGATTCTCCTCATTGTCCGCAAAGAGGAAGACCACCTTCAATCCTATCTCCACCTCGGAACGGGCAACTACCATCCTCGCACCGCCCGCTTTTATACCGACTTTAGCCTGCTCACCTGTCGTCCCGTGCTTACGACCGAGGTCGCCTCCCTCTTCAATGTCCTCACGGGCATGTCGGAAACCGCTCACTTTGATGAACTCCTCGTTGCACCCTTTAATTTTGCCCCTCGTCTGCTTGAGCTGATTCACCGCGAATCCGCGCACCACCGGGCCGGTCGCCCAGCGGGAATCTTCATTAAAGCAAACGCTCTCGTCGATCCCGAGATCATTCAATCCCTCTACGCCAGTTCGCAGGAGGGCGTTCCCATCCAACTTCTGATTCGTGGAATTTGCTGCCTCCGCCCGGGCATGCCCGGATTAAGCGAAAACATCCGCGTGCGAAGCATTGTCGATCGTTTTTTGGAACACAGTCGAATCTACGTCTTTACCAATGCCGGCGATCCTCTCGTCTTTATTGGCAGCGCTGATCTCATGCCCCGCAACCTTCACCGCCGTGTGGAAGTTGTCTTCCCGATTCTTGATCCCGAACTTCGCCAACACTTCCTCGACACCATCCTTCCCGCGTACACCAGCGACAATCGGAAAGCCCGCGTTCTCGGCCAAAACGGTCTTTCGACTCGCGCCCCCGTGCCCTCCGGCACTCCCCCACGACGCGTTCAGGACGAATTCCTTCTCCGCTACAATCCAAAATCAGCCGATATCCCTCAGATCACTCCAGCGCTCTGGCACCCCACCACGCCGATCCGCTCCGTCAACGCGTAGCGACTACGCCGGCACCGGCTTGCTGCCTCGAATGAGCGCCCCCAAGTCCAGATGCTTCGCCACCACTTCCTGAATCATAAGAATTTTTTCCTTATCCCCCGGGTCGGTCTTCACCGTCATTCTCTCAATCTTCGCTGCCACACTATAACTGTCCCCTGCCACCGCCACCGTCGGTAGCCCACGCTCCTGCAACATCTTGATTAACCCTACCTGCGGCTTCAAACCATCCGTCAGAATAATTCCCGCGGGCTTCGCCTCCGTCCCACCCTTTCCTTGCGATTCCACCGTCGCCAGAAGGAGATCTTCCCGATCTCCAGGCGTAATCAACAGAGCCCCCGATTGTAGCTGATCCTTCAATCTCGCCGCCGTCATCGCCCCCACCGCCACCGAGCGGACCTTCCGGCGCTTCATGTTTTCCCCCGATAAAAACTGCCCTCCCAATTCCAAACTCACCTGCCCCAAAGTCGGCCGCCGCAGCTCTCCGTGATACGGAATCATTCCCAAAATCGGTAAACCCATCCGCGCAAACGCCTTCTCCGCCCACGGCCGTAAGGCCTCCATCTTGGCCGGCAAGACTTTGTTTAACACCACCCCTACCACCCGAACTCCATGCTTTTCAAAGAGTGCCAGATTCAAACTTACCTCGTCCACCGGTCTTCCCACTCCGCCTGTCGTCACCAAAATCACCTGGCTACCGAGCAATTTGGCGACTTGGGCGTTCGAGAGATCCAAGACGCTTCCCACCCCTGCGTGACCCGTCCCCTCAATCAAAACAAAATCGTGCTCCCACGCCACCCGATTGAATGCCTCCTGAATTGTGGCCTTCATCGCCGGCAGGTTGCCCCGCTCCAAATACTCCCGGGTAAACATCCGATCCACCGCGATAGGCGACATCGCCTCGATCGGTAAATTCACCCCATAGGTGTTGCTGACCAAAACCGAATCTTCATCCACCTTCCTTCCCGCTACCTCGACAAACCTCTGCCCCACCGGCTTGATATAGCCGATCTTCTTGTATTTCAGAGAGAGCGCCGCGTAGAGCCCCAGACAACAGGTTGTTTTTCCGTCGTCCTGCCGGGTGGCCGCCACGTAAATCCGTGGCGTGACTCGGTTCAAATCCATGGCCTTACTTTCCGAGGGCCACGGCGGGAGAAGCAGGCTCTGGATACAGTTTTCGATACTCTACCGCCAAAATCCCCACAATGGCCGCTACCCCCAGAACCTCCTCTTCCTCCGCGCCCCGACTAATTTCCGCCGCTGGCAACCGCATGCCCAACAAAATATTCCCATACGTCCGCACCCGCCCGAAATGCTGGATTCCCTTAACCGCAATATTCCCTGTATTCAGATCGGGGAATACCAAACAGTCGGCCCGCCCCGCTACGACCGAATCCGCAATCTTTAACTTTGCTTTTTTGGGGTCTAAAGCCGCATCCAACTGCATCTCCCCATCAAATTCACCAGGCAAACCGATCTGCTTGGCTAACTCCCGTGCCTTTTTCGTCGCCTCGATCACCTTTCCCGTCTCCTCGTTCATCGAAGCGCTCCCCCGCGTCGAGTAGGAGAGCAAAGCCACCCGCGCATTCCTCCCCGTCAGCCTTTTTTTCAATCCGGCCAGGCCCACCGCCGTCGCCGCCAACTCGTCCGATGTTGGACGCGGCACCACCGCTGCATCCCCAACCACCAAAATCCCACCATCCCCGGTCTTCCCATCCTCACACTCCAACAACGTCGCACTCGAAATTCTCGCAATATGGGGCAACCGCGGAATCATTCGAATCAAAGGCCGCAACACATTGCCCGAGTACGCCCCCACCCCCGCGACCAACCCATCCACCTGCCCGAAACGCAGCATCAAAGTTCCGTAGACGATCGGATCGGAAAGGGTGTCATCGATCTGACTCAACTTCAGTTTACTCCCACCCGCTTCACTTCGCAGAAAGTCCTTAAACATCTGCCGATCTTGGCCCTCCACCGGATCGAGCAGCATCACCCGATTTAAATCCACCTTCTGGGTCTTGGCCTGGCGTCGAATCAGATCCGGCTGTCCCAGCAAAACCACCGGCCCCATTCGCATCTGCGCATATCGCGACGCCGCCCGCACCACCTTGGCGTTCGTCCCTTCCGGAAAGACGATCCGTTTGGGATGTTTGACCAGCTTGGCGGCCAGCGAATCAAGTAGATGTCCTTCGCTCACGCCCTAATCTTCGACCTCTTCCGATTTTAGAGCAAGGCGAACATCCCTCCCACAAGCCTCAAAGCCTACGATCGCACTTTGGGCAAAAGAAAAACCGCCGCAAAAAAACTAGCGCAGGCCGAGCTGGGTCAAAAAATTCGTGAAAAACGGCAGTTCAAGTAGCAAGTCATAGGTGAATATCGCCCCCACCACCCCCAAACAGGCCGCCATCACCACTAAACAGCGGATGACAAAGGAGATCTCTTGTGTGTCCATGGATACTTCTTAGCGCACTGCCCTTGGGGTTTCCAGCGATTAGCTCAACGTCACCTTAAACTTGAATTCGCTGTCGTCCGATCCCAGCAAAATCTGGTTCTCCCCACCGCGCAAATCTTGCGTCAGGGTGTTCTCCGCTAAACCAATGGCCGCATCGTTCACCATTGTCCCGAGGGAGCTACCTCGGTCTCGGACAAAGAAATTGTCCCCCTCCCGCTCGATCGAGCAGTGGTTCCGGGATATCTGGTACGGTTTGTCATCCGCAATCGGTAAATCATTCGAGGCGAATACCGTGGCTCCCTTGGCGGGAGTATCTTGCTTGCGACCGATCCGAAACGGGAATTTTTGAATCGTCACCGAACTCTCGGGCAACCGCGCCCGCGCATGATCATTACAGGCAGTTAAAACAACCGACTGATATCCCCCCGCCGGGGGAGGCGCAACCGGGGCAGAGGCCGAGACTTGCGCGGTAGCCCCAGGTGCGGTCGGTGCGGTCCGCGTTGTCTCCAAGGAGGGAGGAGCCATCGGCTTGGCCACCGGAGCTACCACTCGTGCCGTGGGAACAGCCACCGGCGTTGGACTTGGTGCCGCGACAGGCGCGGCCGCTCTCTGCTCCGCTTGCGCCCGCAGTCGCATCTCCATTCGCAGCCGATCATTCGCCGTCCGCAACCGCTCAAAAAACGATGCCAAATACGGAATCAATATCTCCGGCCGCTGCAACACCGCTTCGTTGAAGTTTTCCGCCGTCAACACCTCACACTCGGTCACCTCGAGGGCTTGAGCTGAGGCCGAGCGCGGCCGCTCATCCACCATCGCCATCTCCCCAAAAATATCCCCCTCGCCCAGCTGGGCCAAAATGACCGACTTTCCCTCCCCCGCAATACTGATCTCCACCCTTCCCTTCAAGATACGATACGCCTCCTGCGTCGTATCCCCCTCACGGAAAATCATCTGCCCAGGTTGGAAAAGTGCCTCACTCATAAAAGGTCAGAGTCGGATGGGTTAGAATGTTACGCTAAAGTCTTTTTCGCCGCTACGGTCACTCGCTCCGCACTTGGCATCACCGCCTGCTCCAAAACGCGGGCGTACGGTTGAGGAGTGTCCAACCCCGTCACTCGTTCGATCGGGGCGTCCAGATCATCAAAGGAACGGTGTTGGATCTCGTAAGCCACTTGCGCTCCCCATCCCGCAAAAGGTTTGTTTTCCTCCACGATGACCACACGGTTCGTCTTGGCGACCGAACCCAAAATCGCCGGCATATCCAGCGGCTTAATGGTGCGCAAATCCAGCACCTCGGCCGAGATTCCATCCGCCTCCAACTGCACCGCCGCGGCCAAGGCCACGTGAGTCGACGCACTATTGGCAATCAGCGTCACCTGACTTCCCTCTCGGCGAATCCGTGCCTGTCCAATCGTGGTCAAGATTTCGCCGTCGGGAACCTCATCCTTAAAACCATACAACTTTTCATTTTCGATAAAGCAGACCGGGTTATTGCTGCGAATCGCACTCTTCAAAAGACCTTTGGCATCATCCGGAAACGCCGGCGTGATCACCGTCAACGCGGGCACATTGGCGTACCAATTTTCGGGGGTGTGCGAGTGGGTGGCACCCACTTGCAGGCCTGCCCCTGACGAACCCCGGAACACGATCGGGATCGAATACTGGCCACCGCTCATGTAACGAATCGCCCCCGCGTTGTTCACGATCTGATCGTAGGCCACCATCGAGAAGCTCCAGGTCATAAACTCCACTACCGGTCGCAACCCGTACATCGCCGCACCCACTCCCAAACCGGAAAAACCGGTTTCACTGATCGGGGTATCGACTACCCGCTTGGGGCCAAACTTCTGCAGTAGCCCCGAACTCACCTTGTAAGCCCCTTGATACTCCGCCACCTCTTCCCCCATCAAAAAGACACGCTCGTCCCGCTCCATTTCTTCGCTCAACGCTTGGTTCAGCGCCTCCCGCATCGTTAAAACGGCCATGGCTAGCTTCCAATCGGCGGACGGAATTCCGCGATCTGATCCTCCGGGGCAAAAATATCCTCAAACACGGTCGACACCTCGGGTTCGGGCGAGCTTTCGGCAAAAGCGATTGCATCTTCGGCCTCCGCGACGGCCTCTTTCTCGATCTCTTCGTACTGCTTTTCCGTCAAAGCCTTTTCCTTATAAAGCCTCTCCTTGAAAAGAGAGATCGGCTCCGACTCCTTTTTCCTCTCCGCGATCTCCTCCTTCGTTCGATAATTCCCCGGGTCCGACATCGAGTGACCCCGGTAGCGGTAAGTCTTCACTTCGACCAGCGAAGGCAGGCTCTCCGTCCTGGCCAGCTGCACCGCATCCCACATCTTCTCCCGCACATCATCCACATCATTTCCATTGGCCGTAATTCCTGCCATGTCGTACCCATCCGCCCGCTTCACTAAAGGATCGCCCGCCGAGCTACGCGACTGATGCGTGCCCATGGCATACTCATTGTTCTCGATCACATAAATCACGGGCAATTTCCACAAGGCCGCCAAGTTGAGCGATTCATGAAATGCCCCCTGATTCACCGCTCCATCCCCCAAATAACAAACCGTAACCTCACCCGTGCCATTGTATTTTTGGGCAAAGGCAATTCCCGCCGCCAAAGGGGTCTGACCCCCGACGATCCCGTGACCCCCGTGGAAATTCTTCTCCTTGTTGAAAAAGTGCATCGACCCACCCTTCCCCCTCGAACACCCCGTAATCTTGCCAAACAACTCGGCCATACATTCCCGCGAACCCATCCCCCGAGCCAACGCGTGACCGTGATCCCGATACGCCGTGATCACCGAATCACTTGGATTGAGGGTGGAGATTGACCCCACCGCCAACGCCTCTTGCCCAATGTAAAGGTGGCAAAACCCCTTGATCTTTGCCTGCATGAAAGCTTGCGCCGCCTTTTGCTCGAACCGGCGGATCAAAACCATATTGCGGAGCAAACCCACCCGTTGCGAGGGTGTCAGGGTAGGCAGAACCGCGGGTGATTTCCCCGGCTTCTCCTTCACCTTCGCTTTTTTTGCTCCTGACGATGCCATCTTTGATCGCCTCCCTTGGCTAAGTTTTACGGCAACCGCTGAATCGACTACACCAACATTATGCCACCTCTTTTCCCCCTTTCAATCCGAACTTATCACGATCAAAAAAACTAGCTTCGAAACAATTCTGGCATCAGCTCCCGACCCCACCTCCAAGCGCCCGGCATCGCTTGGTAACCGATATGCCCCTGCCCCAC
>LIBO01000036.1 GCA_001438005.1 Verrucomicrobia subdivision 6 bacterium BACL9 MAG-120507-bin52
GGTGTAGGTGAGAAACCGCTCGACGGCCACCGTCAAGGCGACAAGGGAAAAGGCCAGAAGGACCCACATCAAGGATCCGCCGCGAATAAAAAGTTCCCCGAGCGACATCGAATTCACAGTTCAATACTATTTCCCTGAGGTTTTCCTGTCACGATAAAAAATGAGACACGGTCTCAATAATAATATTGCACATGAGATTGCGTCTCAGTATCGTATTTGCTGTGTTTTGTCTTCGCCAATCCATCGGGTTTTTAGGAGCTCTGATTCTTGGGGGGGTTGGGCTGCTGGCTCAGTCCGCCCCAGTGGCTGATCCGACGGAAGAAAAGAATCTGGATGGGGCGGCCAAGCCGAAGGTGGTGCGGCTTGAGCAGGTGGAGGTGCAGGCGGATTACGACGTACAAACGCGGTTACCGTTCTTGCCCGATGTGGAGGGCACCCGAATCAATGCGGGAAAGCGCACATCCAATATCGATGCTCACTACCTACCCGAGATGAAAGATGATAACTGGAGGCAGCTCACCGCCACCACTCCTGGTCTGGTCGTGCCAGACGAGAGCACGCCACTCCCTAGTTTCGCCTACCGGGGATTTGATCCGCACCGATTGCAAAGTTTTCAGGTGTTGGAGGATGGAATCCCGATTCAGGCGGACATGATCGGGTACCCCGAGGCCTACTATCTACCCCCAACCTATCCGATGGAGACAATGGAGTTTATCCGTGGGGGGGCGGCCCTGATGTATGGGCCCCAACCCGCCGGAGCGATTAATTTCGTGATGAGAAAGCCACCGCTCGACAAGAAATTCACCGCTGAATCGATTACGATGGGCGGAAGTTTCGACTATATCTCCAGCTTCAACGCGGTAGGCGGGACAGTAGATCGAGTGGGATACTATGGCTGGTTCAACCATCGCCAATCGCAAGGCTTTCGGGCGGCCAATAGCCAGTACGATCTCAATAATGGAAATTTAACGATGGCACTGGATGCAAACACCGATCATCGCTGGTATTTTAAACTCAACGCGTATGAGGAGTGTCACGGGGAGCCAGGTGGGTTGCGCTTGAACAATGATACAGTGAAAACTCCTGTGAATTACAACGTGGATCGAAACGCAACTTCGAGATTCAATGATGAGTTTCAACTGAATCGATATGCGGCCTCGGCCATTCATGAGTCGGATTTTTCGGACGATCTCTTTTTTTCCTATCGGGTGTGGTTTGACTATTACCGACGTTGGAGCCGACGACAGAAGGGTGGTGGTTTTGGGACTTTGCCTACCTCACAGAAGAATCAGATCGAGTGTCAGCAGTTTTATACTTGGGGGATGGAGCCCAGATGGCGGTGGGATTGGGATTTGGGGGGAGAGTCTCAAACGTTGACGGCGGGGTTCATGATCTACAACACCACCTCTCCTCGAACTGATAAGGAGGGTCTGACCCCAACATCGAATACGGGACAGATTAAGAACCAGAGTGATCGATCGGTCTGGTACGCCCCATTCTTTGTCGAAAATAAATTTACGGTGGGGGATCTCTCGATTGTGCCGGGTTTTCGCATGGAGAATATTTGGCAATCGGTGGATTTGAAGATCGACCAGGAAAAATCGGCCGCCGGCCAACCCCTTGGAACGCAAAACCAGAACAACTTTGTGCCTTTGATTGGGTTGGGGGTGGATTATGCCTTACCCCAAGACACCACGGTCTATGCCAACGTCTCCGAGGCGTATCGACCGCCCACCTTTGCGCAAGCGGTTCCCACCGGCCCGAATTTACGGGTCTCGGGAAATCTCGAGGAGGGCACGGTTTGGAACTATGAGGCGGGAGTTCGAGGGATGCCGACGGATTGGCTGACGTTTGATACGAGCGGGTTTTGCGTCGACTATTCCAATCAGATTGGGGAGACCGCCGCCGGAGGGCAAAACATCGTGAGCAACTCAGGGCGCTCGCGGGTCTATGGCTGGGATTTTCTGCTGCAATTGGATCTGATTGGGGTCGCGGATGGTATCGCCCATCAGAACATGGGATGGGAGGATCCCGAGTCGGGGCAAAGTGGAGGAATCGCGGGATGGGCGCAGGAGTATGGGTCCCTCTACTTTTACACGGCTCTGACCCTGCAAAATGGAAACTTCATCAACGGAGCCAACGAAGGAAAAACCCCGCAGTACCTTTCCAACTACGTTTATAAAACTGGGCTAGTCTACGATTGGCAATCAAAGGTGAAGGCATCGTTTCTGGGAACCTACGTGGGACATAGTTACGCCAGCGATAACAACCTGACGGGGAGCGATTCTCGCTTTATTCCCGCTTATAACGTGTGGGATCTCACGCTGGAGGCAAAATTGTGGAATGATTACGTGAGTCTGGTGGGTGGCATTAACAATCTATTCGATAAGCAGTACTATTCCCGGATTCGGGGGGACGGGATCGACCCGGCGATGCCGCGCAACTGGTATGCGGGGCTGAAGATTATTTTTTAGAAATCGCTTTTACGGGTCGACTGTTTCGGGGGCAGACTCCCTTGTCCCTGAGAGCATCGCAGGTGGCCTCGATTTGCAAATTCACGCGTTTTGGGCTGAAGCCGTGGTCCTTCGTGACAATCGATTCGCGTACATCCAAGCAGTGATCGTGAAACTCGACAATTTTTTGGCAATCCACACAGACGAAGTGTCCGTGCCGGGGATGATCCGCAAAATTGGGATCATAGAGGGGGGAGGATTGGCCCAGGCCGACTTGGCGTAAAAGCCCGGCTCGAACCAGAAAGGAGAGTGTGCGGTACACCGTCGCACGCGAGACTTGGCTGTCCTTTTTGCGGGACTTGGTGAGAAGTGATTCGGCGGTGAAGTGCTCCCGATTGGCAAAGGCAACTTCCGTAATCGTTTTTCGCTGCGAGGTGATGCGAAGACCTTGCGTTCGCATGCTTTCGTAGGCGCGGGCTTGGGGCGTCAAGGTGGCGGGGGCGACGCTGGTCATGAGGGTATTGATAGAGCAGGTTCAGCGGGAGATACAGAGGAAGATTCACGGGGGGTTTTGAGGGCCTTGAGGAATCGCTTCACGGCAGGGGAGACCATCCGACTGGCGCGGGAGACGATGCCGAGGGGGCGCACGATCTCAGGCCCTTGGTGAGGAAGAATGGCAAGCGAGCCTTTGGCCAGTTCGGAGCTGATGGCGGAGGCGGGTAGAAAAGCAATACCGGCATTAATTTCCACGGCTTGCTTGAGGGTTTCGACGTTGTCGAACTCCATCATGGGATGAAATTTCAGGCCGCGGGCGGCCAGAATTCGGTCCAGCCCTTGGCGAGTGGGCATCTCAGGGGCGAGAGAGACAATTTTGCTTTGCGCGAGATCGGGTAAGTGGATGGGGCCTTTCTTCAGCAACGGATGGCCCGCCGCACAGATGATATGAAGAGCATCCTTTTTGAAGGTTTCGACCTTGAGGCCTTTGCGAGGAGAGGGGAAAGCGACAAATCCCACATCCGCTTCCCCTTCGGCCACCGATTCATAAACCTCGTTCGAGCGGCGATAATCGACTTGGATTTTGACCTGAGGAAACGCTTTCAGGAAATCTTTGATATAGGGGGGGAGTTCGTGCAGGCCGAGGCTGGGTACGGCGACGAGGCGAATCGTGCCGGAGATAATGTTTCGCATTTCTTCCAACTGATGTTGAAAGCGCTGGTAGTAGCCGATGATTTCCCGACTGGCCTCGTACAGAAGTTGCCCTTCGCGGGTCAGGGCAAACTGTTTACTGGTTCGCTCCAGCAATGGAACGCGTAATCGCACCTCGATCGAACGGAGTTGCTGGCTGACCGCGGATTGAGTGATACCATTGAGGCTAGCGGAACGGCTAAAGGAGCGGGTCTCCACCAAGTCCCGAAAAACACGAAAAGATTCCACTTGCATAGGATTCCTACTATAATCAGACCTTATCGCCAATGCAAACCAAGCTTACCTAATCATGAGTGCACTGCTTGAGGACAACTATCACTCCATTCAAAAGCAGATTCTTTTATCAGCGGAAAAGGCAGGTAGAAAATCTGATGCGGTTCGGTTGGTGGCGGTAAGCAAAAAGATGGATTCGGAGAAGATCCGAGTCATCTGGCGTCTGGGGCACCGGCTTTTTGGTGAAAATCGGGTGCAGGAGGCGCGGGTGAAGATTCCCGAGATGCCCGTGGGTGGGGAGTGGCATTTCATCGGAGGCTTACAGACGAACAAGGCCAAAGATGCGGTGGAGTGTTTCGATGTAATCGAGTCGGTCGACCGGGTGGACTTGGCCCAGGAGTTGGAGAAGAGGTTGGCGGCCGCTGGAAAAAAAATGCGGGTGATGTTGGAGATCAATGTTGGGGGCGAAGCGGCGAAGCACGGCTGTCCGCCGGAAAAAGCGGTGGAGCTGTTTCAGGGAGTGAGAGCGTGCTCCCGGCTGGAGGTGATCGGGTTGATGGCGATTCCCCCTTTTCGGGAGGATCCAGAGCAGGCTAGGCCCTTTTTTGTCGCCCTTCGGCAGATTCGAGACCGGCTGCAGGATTCGGAAGGGGTGGCACTCCCTGAACTTTCCATGGGGATGAGTCACGATTTTTCGGTGGCAATTCAAGAGGGGGCAACCTTGGTCCGAATCGGTACCGCTCTGTTTGGCCCGCGAAGTCCGTGAGGCGGCCTCTCTCCCGTGCTTTTTATGCAGGGGAGGACCCTGTGCCCATTGCCAAAAGGTTGTTGGGGAAAGTGGTGCGGGTGCAGTCCAAAGGGGAGGTTTGTCTGGCCCGAATTGTTGAAACGGAAGCGTATGGGGGAAAGCTGGACCGTGCTTCCCACGCTTGGAAAGGAAGGTCTCCGCGAAACGCCTCGATGTTCGGTCCGCCCGGGACGGCGTATGTGTATCTGTGTTACGGAATCCACCGGATGCTCAATGTGGTGACCGCACCCCAGGGCGTGGCGGCAGCGGTGCTGATTCGAGGGGTAGAACCGTTGAGGGGAGCGGAGCAGATGGCTAGACGTCGAAAAGTGAGTTCGCAGGAGTTTCGTTTAACGGCCGGGCCGGGGGCGCTGACGCAAGCGCTGGGAGTACGATTGCAGTGGGATGGAAGTGATCTTGTCACAGGCCCCATTCGAATCGAAGATGATGGGGTGAGTTTTACCAAGGTGGAGGTTGGAGTGGGTCGAAGAATCGGAATTCACTATGCCGGAGGTGCGGCCCGATTTCCCTGGCGTTTCTGGATCAAAGGTAACCCTTGGGTAAGCCGCGCGAAGTCGTGAAAAAAATTACTCATATTCTCACGCCGGATGAAAAGGCGAAGGAGATAAACTTTTCCGGCAAATATTATGGCACCTTTGCCGAGATAGGGGCGGGGCAGGAGGTCGCTCGCTGGTTTTTTCAAGCAGGAGGCGCGGCCGGAACGGTAGCGAAAAGCATTTCGGCCTACGACATGACGTTCAGTAATGCAATTTACGGCACGGCTCACCGTTTTGTCTCGCGGGAGCGGTTGCGAGAAATGTTAGATCACGAGTACTCCCTGCTCATCGAACGGTTAGGGCAGGAGAGAGGTGACCGATCGCGTTTTTTTGTCTTCGCCAACACCGTCTCAGCCCGAAGCCACAAGGTTGCGGGAGACGGAAAAGGGTGGATGGGGATTCGGTTTCAGACGAAGCCGAATGGCACTCCCGGGAACATCGTCCTCCATGTAAGATTGAAGGATGATACTAATGCCGAGCAGATGGAGGTGTTGGGAATTTTGGGAGTGAACCTCATTCACGCTGCCTTTCGACACTGGCGTAAACCGGAAGCGATTTTACATCATTTAATGGACGGAGTCCGACCTGGGCGGGTGGAGGTGGACATGGTGGATTTTCGGGGACCCATCTTTGCCGAGGTAGACAATCGTCTCATGAGTCTGAAGATGGTTCACCTTCAACTCACCCCCGTGGCCTTGTTTTCAGCTTCGGGGGCGAACCTAGAGGCGGAGGATTGTTTTTATGGTAAATCAATTCTGCTTTTGCGGGGACACTATCGCCCGATCACCAACTTTCATCTGACGATGATGAACAAAGCCTCCGCTATGTTTCGAAAGGACCCAGCGAATGCGGGCAAAGAGATTGTGGAGGTGAATGAAATTACCATGCGAAATTTGGTCCGGCACCGCAAAGCTGGGGCGGAGGACTTTTTGGATCGGGTGGACTGCTTGGGGGCTTTGAAAAAGACGGTTTTGGTTACGGGCATCTTTCGCTTCCATCGGTTGGCGCACTACTTAACCCAACGAACGAAAGGGTCAGTGGGATTTGTCATCGGGGTGCCTTTACTGAGCAAGATATTGGATTTGAACTTCTACAGTGACTTGTCGGGTGGAATTTTGGAGGGAATGGGGCGCCTTTTCTTGCCCGGGGTAAAGTTATTTGTGCACCCTGGTTACGATTCGGTTACCGGAGCCTATGTGACAGGCCATACCTTGAGCGTGCCCAAGGCTTGCCGCGATATTTACCAATTTCTTTTGCAACAGGGAAAAATCGTGGATTTGGCAGGGACAGAGAAGGATCTTCCCGTTTGTTCGAGTTCGGAAATCCTGCGCAATATTCGCGGCGGTAGGAGCGGGTGGGAGGTCAATGTGCCCGCGGGGGTAGCGGCCTTAATTCGTCGCCGAAGATTGTTTGGTTACCGTGCACAAAAAGGGGATCGAGCTCGCAAGAGCGCTTGAGCGGAAAGTGGTCGTAGATTTGGGGATATTGAAAAATCTTATCCCACGGTTAAGATGACCGGGTGAGGGTATTATTTGTCTCAGTGGTAATCGTTCTGGGGATCTGGTTGGGTGAGGTCCCGGCGCGAGCGATCGTTTTTTTTAGCCAAGGAAACGATGCGAATTTAACGAACCCGGGCAACGGTGTTCCTTGGGACAATGTAGTGCAGATGCGAAACGGTTCGAGTCCGATTGGCACGGGAGTTTACTTGGGGAATCGGTACGTGCTCACCGCCGGCCATGTGGGTCCTTTAACCAGCGTGAAAGTAGGTTTCTTGGATTACCAACTCGACTCCTCCGCCCCTATTTCCATTGGGACAGCCGATATGAAGCTGGTTCGGTTGGCGAGTGATCCGGGACTCGGCACTGTCCGTCTAAACACTTCTTCGGCGAGCGACGGTGGTTTGGCGTACTTGGTGGGCTACGGAGTGGGACGGGCACCTAGTTCCTTGCTCGGGACAAGTCCCGTCACTTGGGGGGATAGCAGCACCGCGACGAAAAGGTGGGGGACCAACTTTGTCGACGGCGCAATTTCGGGGGTGCAGGTGGCTGGATACACTTCCGATTTGCTGAGGACGCAGTTCAATAGCAACTTGGGTGCCAACGAAGCGGCCCTGACCATTTACGATTCGGGCAGCGCTCTTTTCCAACAAATTGGTGGAGAGTGGTTTTTGATGGGCCTTGGGGCGTATGTGCAGAATAGTGGTTATTCGCTGGCGAGCACTGATTTCAACTCGCGTGAGTCGGATGATAGTTATTTTATTCGTATGTCCTCCTATTCGGAAGGGCCTCACCAGATCGCGGCGGTGGGGGTGCCGGAGCCATCCACGCACAAGCTCCTTTTAGTTGGTTTCGTTATGGCGGCTGTTTTTTTTCTTCGACGTTCTCGATTGTTTCGTTCGTAAAAGTTTTATTTTCTTTCCCACGTTATTCGTGAGGGGGCGGGGGTTGGATTGACGAAGGCAGGGCAAACATTACCGTCGGAAGGATGGCAAAATCTCCATTAGGCCGAGGGTTGGGGGCTCTTTTAGGAGGCACCCCGGCGGGATCTCCTCCCACGGGTTCTCTAGTATCCCCCGTCGTCCGAAGTGAGGAGGGAGAGAGGATTCTCCAGCTTTCCATTACGGAGTTGGCGCCGAGTCCGCTCCAGCCGAGGCGTGTCTTTGCCGAGGAAAACTTGGCCGAACTGGTCGATTCGATCCGTGCTCGAGGAATTTTTCAGCCCCTGATTGTTCGTCGATCTCCCAAGGGCTTAGGGTTTGAGTTGATCGCCGGAGAGCGACGCTGGCGGGCGGCCCGCAAGCTCGCGCTCGCGAAGGTTCCCGTGATTGTGCGGGAGGCGACCGATCAGCAGGTGCTGGA
>LIBO01000037.1 GCA_001438005.1 Verrucomicrobia subdivision 6 bacterium BACL9 MAG-120507-bin52
GGGCGCAAATTCGGGAACCATTCGCCCCAGAACTCCGGTCTCATGCATGGTGCGCAGAATTCGGCCTACCTTCCCCTTTTGCCGAAGAATATGAAGGAACGTCTCCTGCACCTCTTTCTGCTGGGCCACCGCCTCGGTCAAAAGGGCAAATCGAGTTCGCATCAACGCCTTCAGCTCCGCCCCGGGAACCGATCCTTGATCTTGCAGAATTCGAAAGACCCGCACCATTCGAGCGGGATCCTCATCGAAAACTTTGGGGTGCTCCGGCTGCAGCTCCGCTCCCTGAAGAATAAATCCATCCGCTGCCCGCCTCGCTCCCCTCCAACCGGCAAAAAATGACCACAATCCGCGCGGCCTCCCCAATCTCTGCTGGCAGAGACGCGTGGATGTGGAGTTGCAAAGCAGATTTAACGTTCGCATATGCCCATACACCTCTCGCATCAGTGCCTCGCTTTTTCTTAGAATGTTGGGCTGCGGGTACCCCATGGCTTCGGCGAGCTCTCCCTGCCTTCGCAGAGAGAGCACATCCCCCGCCCCCCTTTGCCCCACATGCAACCACTCCCGTATCATCATGAGAAAATCAAACGATTGCTCCACCTGCTTCGCCTCTGCCTCTCCCAACCAACTTCGCTCCACCAATTTGTCCAAAGACTCTCCCTCTCCGCATACTTTTCCGACCCAACGCAGATTGTGGAGATCCCGCAATCCTCCCACCCCTGATTTTAAGTTTGGCTCCTGCACAAAAACCGTCCCGCCCTCCTTGCTATGCCGCGACTGCTGGTTCTCCAACCTCCAGGTAAGATAGTTTTCAACCTCACGTTCGAGACTTCGCTTTTTGTATTCGGCCCGAAATTTTTCCCAAAGCGTGGAGGAACCCGCCAAATACCGGGCATCCAAGAGTGCCGTTTTGATCATCGGCTCCGACTCCGATCGTGCCATCGTTTCCCCAATGGTCCGACAGGCGTGACCCACCTTGAATCCCAGATCCCACAACACGTAGAGCACTTGCTTCACCACCTCCTCCGCAACTCCCGCCTTTGAATCCTCCCGAAAGAAAACCAGATCCAAATCACTGGCCGGACTCATCTCCCCCCGACCAAACCCACCCACTGCCCCTAAAACGAGATTCTCGCCCGCGCCCTCTCCCCCCGCACGTTGCCACACCTCGCCCAGAAGCGCGGAATAAAAGGAAGCTCGCTGGTGGGCCACTTCCAACCCGGAGGCTCCTGCCCGAACCTGCTCCACCAGTTGAGCAGACTCCCTCCCCAGCAAATGTCTCACCTCTTCCCGCAACTGCTCCTTCTGATTCCCCCCCACTCCATCCAACGCCTGATGAACGCGAACCCCGATCTCATCTGGAGCCCTCCCCATGGGTAGGGAAATTGCCACATCTGGGCTTGCCGAAGAATCCTCCATTACTCCAAAGGCTGGTCCGTGGCGGCATCGAGGATCTTGAAATCCTCCACGTTGGCCGCGGAATCTACTTTAAAGCTAAAGGCCCCCGAACAGCGTCTTTGCAGTTGGATCAAAAGCTCGTCATCCTCCGTGCGGAGTCGATGCAAAACTCCCGGATGCACCAGCACTTTGATCTCATGCACATTGGGGTGGGTGCGCAGAACTCGGCTGATCTCTCGCTGAATCTCAACACTCATCGTCTCGTACGATTTCACCATTCCTTTTCCGCGACACGCCGGACACTCCATGTAAACCGCTTTGCGAATGCTCTCTTGCACACGCTGACGCGTCATCTCCAGCAGCCCCAAAGGGGAGATCGGCAAAGTGTGAGTCCTCGCTCGGTCCCTCCGCAAACAATCCTTAAACTTCTCATACACGGCCAACTGATCCCGCCGGGCCCGCATATCAATAAAGTCGATCACAATAATGCCGCCCAGATTTCTCAATCGAAGTTGGCGGGCAATCTCCTCGGCCGCCTCCAAGTTGGTGCGGCGTATGGTGTCGTCATGATCCTTGCCCCCACGAGATTTTCCCGTGTTCACATCGATCGATACGAGTGCCTCCGTCTCATCAATCACCAGCGAGGCCCCCGACTTCAGCCATACTTGACGACGAAGCGCACTTTCGATTTGGCGATTCACCCCAAACGCCTCAAAGAGGGGTTCGGCCGCTAAGTGCCGCTTCACTTTTCGCAAAGATCGTTTCGAGATTGCTCCCACCAGATCTCGAACCCTCTTTTCTGCATCTTCATTGTCGACGAGCACCTCGTCGACTTCTTCGGTGAGGAAGTCTCGCACCGATCTCTCCACTAAATCAGGCTCTTCCAAAAGAACCGCCGGGGCCTGCTTCGTCTTCATGCCTTCCTCCACCTTGCGCCACTGCTCTAGGAGAAGTGCCAGATCCCGGACAAAGTAACGCGCCTGCAGTCCTTCTCCGTTCGTGCGCAGGATCACTCCCATGCCCTCCGGAACATCCAACTCCTGCAGAATATGCCGCAACCGTCTGCGCTCCTCCGGATCCTCAATTTTTCGAGAAACCCCACTCATTTCCCCAAACGGCATCAACACCAGATACCTTCCGGGCAAACTCAGATTGGTGGTGACTCTTGCCCCCTTGGTTCCGATTGGGCCCTTGTTCACCTGCACAATCACCTCCGCTCCGGGCGGATAGAGGCGCGGAATATCGTTGCTCGTAATACGTGGTTGCCGACCCCGGCCGCCTTTTCTCTCCACCGCCTCGATCTGCTCATCCATCGCTGCCGGCACCGCATCCCAGAAGTGAAGAAAACCATTTTTCTCTAACCCAATGTCGACAAACAGAGCCTTGAGGGAAGGCTCCACATTGTGGACGCGCGCCTTGTAAATACTTCCCGAAATGCTCCGATCCCCCTCCCGCTCGATCGAAAACTCCTCCACCACCCCTCCCTCCAGAAGGGCAACCCGCTTTTCCAATGGTTCTACGGAGAGAAGCAGGCTTCGGCGCTCCTCCCTTTTTTTCAAACCCAAGATTCTCTTGATCGTTTCCAGTATCATATTGATTTCCTTTTCTGCGACAGACGCTCGGGTCTTAGCCCAAATGCCTTTGTCGCCATACGCTTTGCATCAATCCCATCGCGGCCATACACACAGCCAAGAAGGTTCCTCCGTAACTGACAAAGGGCAGGGGAATGCCGGTGATGGGTACCACCTTGATTGTCATTCCCACGTTGATGAAAAAATGTGTAAACAGCATTCCCAGCACGCCTCCCGCGAGAAGTCTGCCCGTAAAGTCGGGCGCCCTCCAGCCAATCCAGGCAATGCACAAAAGAAGCCCCGCCTGACCCAAAATGAGCGCCGCCCCACCCACAAAGCCCCACTCCTCTCCCAAAACGGAAAAGATAAAATCGTTATAAGCAATATTCTTCGGCAAAAAGCCATACAAGTTCTGATCTCCATGCAGATATCCCTTGCCTGTCACCCCTCCCGAACCAATGGCGATAATCGATTGCCGGATGGTCCAACCCGCTCCTAACGGATCGAGATTCGGATCGAAAAAGGTTCGAATTCGGTTGTTCTGATACGTTTTGAGAAACGGAAGCTCCTTTCCAAGGTGCCCGACATAAAAGTAGATCGCCAGCACCCCCGCCAACCCCACCCCGGCCGGAATCAGCAAATACCGCAACCGAGTCCCCCCCACAAAGAGAAGCCCAAAGCACATCGGTAAAAAAACTGCCGCCGAGCCCAAGTCGGGCTGTCGCAAAATCAGGAAAACCGGAATCAGCGCCAATCCCACGAGGGCAAGGACCGTGCTAAACTTTTCGATTCGATCCCGCAACGCCACCATCAGGGCACAGGCACCCGCCAAAAAAGCCAATTTCATCACCTCGGCTGGTTGGAACCCCACCGGCCCAAAGCGAATCCAACTTTTGGCCCCATTCACCTCTCGGCCAAAGGCCAGCACGAGCAAAAGGAGAAGGAGCCCGCCCCCAAACCAAAACCATCCTTGTTCCACCCAGCGGTGATAATCCGCCAAGGCGAACACGAAAAAAAGGACCAAGCCCAACCCCACCCACGCCGCCTGTTGCGTGGCCGCGTTCCTTAGGTCCACCGCTTCACTCGTGTGCGTGGCACTGTAAATCACCATCACCCCAAATAAGCACAACCCCAACATAAGAAATAAGCTGGGCCAGTGCATTCCCCGAAAGACTCGTTTCGCTCTCATCGTCGCCGGAGCCCCCGGCTGGCCCCACCGCCAAATCCTTCATCCAGCCAGTTGAAAAATCCGTCCAGTCCCCCGTTGTCATCATCTCCCGGCGTGTACGATCCGTCCGATGCCGTCACCCCATGAAAATGCCCGACGACCGGAGCTTGGTAAACCAGTGCCGGAGGCACGCCCTTCTCCATCTCAAAAAGCTTAAATAAAACCTCCGAGGCCAAGGGGGCACAGGTGGATCCTCCCGAAACCCCACCCTCCACAAGCACGATCACCACATACTTGGGCTCCTTCAGGGGAGCAAATCCGGTAAACCACGTCCGTGTATCCTTGACCGTGCTCCCCCCAATCCTCGTGACAAACTGAGCCGACCCAGTTTTACCCGCGACCTCCACATCTTTTACCGCCGCATTTTTTCCCGTTCCCTCCGTCACCACCGCCCTCAATCCCTCTCGCACCGCCGCGAGATTCTCCGGCTTCACTTGTAAATCTCCCCGCTTCACCGCCACCGGATACTCCTTGGTCGCTTTGGTTCCTTTTTCGGTCGTTCTTCCAACCCCTTGAACCAAGCGAGGTTGATACACCGTCCCCCCATTCGCTACCGCCGAAAGCATCACCGCCATTTGGAGCGGTGTCACCCTGACATATCCCTGCCCAATCGAGGTGTTCGCCGTATGCCCATCACTCCAGCGTTCGACCGCCGGTGGTTTGGGCCGAGGACTCTTTTGTCCCTCCGCCACCCACGCATCAATCTTCGTTTTATAACTCTTTTTTCTTTGCGCCATTCGATTCTCCATCCACTCCCGTCCCGGCATCGTTCCTGGATCTTCCCCCGCCAAAGCAGGCGCACCATCTGGCCTCAATAACAATTTCTGTCCAAACCCGATTCGCTTTCCCATCTCGCTCATCGACTCAATCCCAGTTCGCACTCCCAGCTGATAAAAGAACGTGTTGCACGACATGGCGAGCCCACGCTTCAGGGCAATGCTCCCCTGGCCGTCTGGATTCCAATCGTGCCAGGTTCGTCCTGCCATTTCGATCGCTCCTGGACTATGAATCACGGTTTGAGGAGTGAACTTGGCCGCAGGATTTTCCAAAGCGGCCAAAGCCGTCAAGGTTTTGAAAGTAGATCCAGGGGCATAAGCCCCTAACGCCCGGTTCAACATCGGCTTGCTCTCCGCCGTCAGCAGTTGCTTCCAGTCCGTACTTTTTCCCGTCCCACCCGGAACAAAACTGTTGGGGTCAAAGTTGGGCACCGAGCACATCGCCAAAATGTCCCCACTGTTGGGATCCATCACCACACACGCGCCACGGCCCACCCTTCGCATCACCCCTTCCACAATCGTCTGCACGCGCACATCGAGTGTGAGATAAACATTGTGCCCAGGCACCGGGGCCTGATACCCCTGCTCCTCCATGATAAATCCCAGATTGTTTTTCTTTAGAATTTTTCCGCCAGGCACCCCCTCCAAATCCTGTTCAAATCCCTTTTCGATTCCCTCTTTTCCAATCACCTCGGGTTGAAATGTCTCGAGCGTCTGCTCCTCCGGCGCCCCCACAAATCCCATCACGTGGGACGCCAAAGCCCCGTATGGGTACCAGCGCACGGGACGAGCCGCCTCCTGCACTCCAGGAATTCGTGGATCTCTCTCCGCCATCCGCGAAAGAGTCGTGAAATCAATCTGGGTCGCCAGCTGAAAAGGGGTATTTGGCCTTTGTTGGCTGTGCTTTCTTAACTCATCGATCTCGTAGTTGGGCACAATGCCCAAATTCCGCAGCGGCTCCGTTGCAGTTTCATTGACAATCTTCACGATATCCACCTGCTTCTGCTTCCTCTTTTTTTCTCCCAAGCCTACCTCCACCAACGTCATCGGAAGCCGACCCCGATGAGCCCGGGCATAATTGCCCATCAACTCCCGCACATACAAATCCACATCGTAACGGGCTCGATTTTCCGCCAAAGGTAAGCCGTTGCGATCCAAGACCAGTCCCCGCGGGGGCGAGAGGAGAATCGGAATTGTAGTCTGCTGAATCAAGGTCTGGGCATGTTTTTGCCCTTCGACCACCTGCACGACGAAAAGTCGTTGCAATAAAATCAGTGCGGCGATTCCCACGACAATCATGGTTGCGGTCATTCGCTTCGAAAGATTCGCTCGGCGACGGGGCTGCAACATTATCCCCTCCTCCCCGTTCTCCGAGCCCCCACCCGCACTTGCTGCGTTTTCATCCAGTAGCCCAGCAAAACCGAAACCAGCCCGTTCATCGTCCCCGCCAGCACGAGAGCGACGCTCAAGGAAAACGGCCAAGCCCATGCCCGCACCTCCCAACAGTGCAAAAAGCGATCCCAAGCGAAAAATCCTACTCCGGCCAAAATTGATCCAACGATTTGCTCCCCCCAAGATGCCCCCACCCACCATCCCTTTTGCGTTCTCACCAATAATGCGACGACTCCCATGACCAACGCGTGATGTCCCAACGCCGAAAAAGTCGCAAAGTCCCAAAACAGCCCGACTCCCACCACCCAAAAAAAGAGTGTCGGCCCTGAAAGCGCCAAGGAGGCCTGAATGACCACCGCTCCCAAAAGATTTGTCCCTAACGCCGCCACCCCATACCAATCCGGCCCAGCGGCTCGAATCAGCCATGCCCCTAGGCCTAAGGCCAGGCACCGCCCTAAGGTTGAGTTCATTTTTTCACCGGAGCTCCACCGGTTAAAATGAAGAGCTCTCGCAAGTCGTTCAGGTCGGCTGCCGGCGAGACCTGTCCCTCACGATATAATCCCGAATTTTTCTCGGCCGTCAGGGGTGGGGCCTCACTCACCGTTCCCACCAAAAGATTTGGAGGGAAGGTTCCGCCCAATCCCGTCGTGAGCACTCTCTCTCCTAGCTCAAACTTCGACTCCCGTGTGACAAAGGTTAATTTGCAAATGGGTGCACCCCCGTTCAAAGGAGTATCCCCCAACAGAATTCCTCGGGCACCCGAGCCCTCGGTGAAAACACTGACCTTGCAATTTTCGTCCGAAACTAACATCACTCGAGTGGTGGTTCTTCCCACCGTACCCGTTTTCCCAATCACCCCTCGGGGCGTGACCACAGGTTGGTCTTGCGCCAAGTTCGGATCATCACTCCAGCCCCGATCCACTAAAACCGAGTTCCACCAGTTCGATGCATCCCGCTCCACTACTCGACAAGCCAGCAGCCGATACGACTGCTTGTCCCGAAAGGCCAACATCTCGCGAAATCGATCGTTCTCCGTTCGCAAGTAATCTACCTGACGAATCTCCGTCTGAAGGCGAACATTTTCCGCCCGTAAATTCCGATTTTCCTCATCCAAGGAATCCGCTCGGCGAAGACTCTGGCGAAAATCCTCCGCCCTCACCTTCAACTCGCTCCACGTCCGCGCCAAAGGAGAAATCGTTTCAATCGTCACCCGTTCTGTTCGCTGGGATGTCACGGGGGCGAAAAAGATAACCCCACCTCCCGCCACCACGGCGAGTCCCGCCCCAACCCAAACCCACTTCCGCGACATTTTTTATTTTTTCGAAACGGTTTCTGGGGAAAGCGGTTACCCGCGTCCGTCAGAAGTTGTCAGTTTCGTTAAAAACTCCAGTTCATCCAGCACTTTTCCTGTGCCCTCGACCACCGCGCTCAGTGGATCTTCGGCCACATGAATGGGAAGTCCCGTCTCTTCGGTCAAAAGGCGATCAAATCCCCGCAAAAGCGCTCCCCCACCGGCCAGCACGACTCCCCGCTCCACCAAGTCACTTGATAACTCCGGCGGACATCGCTCCAAGGTCAGCCTCACGCTCTCTAAAATAATCTGGATCGGCTCCAGCAGAGCCTCTCTCACCTCTTGGGAGGTAAT
>LIBO01000038.1 GCA_001438005.1 Verrucomicrobia subdivision 6 bacterium BACL9 MAG-120507-bin52
GGCGGCTCCCCATCTGCGTAAACTTTTCCGCGGAATGAGGGGAGTTCGATTGGAGTATGCGGAGATTGTGGATGGAGTCTTATGGGTGGCGGCTTGGGTGGGCAAGGTTCGGCTGATCGACCACCGAAGGTGTGCGGGTCGATGATTCGCCTCCTCTTTCTGGTGGGAGTAGGATGGTCGGTAGCTTTGCTCGCCTCGCCGACCTGGGAGATCGTTCGAGTGGGCAGAGTGGATTACGTCTCCTTGAAATCCTTCGCGAAATTCTACGGATTCACAATTCCAAATGAGATTGAGCCCAATCGGCCGTTTGTCATGAGTTCGGCTCAGGGCAATTTAAGGATGACGTTAGAGAGTCGGGAAATGCGGTGGAAAGGGGTACGGTACTGGTTAAGTCACTCATTGCGGCGAGTGGATGGTAAAGTGCTGGTTCCACGGGTGGATTTGGTCAAGACCTTCGATCCGCTCTTGCGGCCCAATGCGGAGATTGCGAAGCGTCCATTGCAAGGGGTGGTGATCGATCCTGGACATGGGGGTGGTGATCAAGGCACGAGGGCAGCGCGGGGCTTGAGTGAAAAAACGGCGAATCTGGATGTGGGAAAACGTCTGGCAAAACTTTTGGATGGGGCCGGAATTCCTTGGGTTCTCACCAGAAACAAGGATCGTTATCTGGACCATGCGGATCGATCCAAATTGGCGGATGATCGGCCAGGGTTTATTTTTGTAAGCATCCATTTTAACGAGGATTCCAGTCGATCGACCGACGGGTGGGAGACGTACAGCCTTTCCCCCCAGTATGCGCCTTCCACCTCTTCGGGGGGAACGTTGGTTGGAGATGAGGATGAGATCTGGGCGGGCAACAGTTACGACCACCACAACTTTCTGCTGACCCAAGCGATACACCGCGCGGCGGTGACGGCCAAAACGAATGCGCCCAACGATCGTGGGGTGAAGCGGGCGAGATTTAAGGTGTTGCGCTTGGCCAACTCCCCATCTGTCTTGGTGGAGGGAGGATTTATGTCGAACCCACGAGAAGCCAGTTTGATGCGGACGGAGGCGTACCGCCAACAGGTGGCGGAGTGGATTTTTCAGGGAATCGTGGCCTATCGAAAATCTCAAGAAACTTTGCCTAGTGGAACACGATTGTCGGTGGCCAAGACGAACAAGGTTTCTTCATCCACGCCCGAGCTGCGTCCGGTGATGAATCTGGATTCGGTTCCTCCCTATCGACCGAAGGCGGCGAGCACGAATCCGTCTGTGGCGACGAACCAGTCCTCAGGGACGAATCCGGCGGCCACGGCGCAATCCATTGACGGAGAGGTGCGACGGGCGGTCCCCGTTATCCCAGACAAGAAAGCGAATTAGTTATGCCACTGGGTGTTTTTGATTCCGGAATCGGGGGGTTAACGGTGGTGCGGGCTTTGCGGTCAGCTTTTCCTCGCCGGGATATTTTGTATGTGGGGGACACGGCGAGAGTGCCGTATGGAAATAAGTCGGCCGAAACGGTCACAACATACAGTCGGGAGATCATTCACTTTCTCAAAAAGAAAGGCGCGGATCGGATTGTGGTGGCTTGCAACACGGCTTCGGCTTTGGCGGTGGGAAAGCTGCGGGAGTCGGCGGCGGTCCCTTTGCATGGAATGATTGAGTCGGGCGTGGAAGCCGTGCTAGCGGTGGGTGGTGATGGTCCGGTGGGGGTGATTGGGACCGCGGCGACGGTTGCGAGTGGGGCCTACCAAGCGGCTTTGAGTCATGTTCGCCCGGAATGGAAAATATTGGCTCAACCTACCCCTCTTCTGGCGGCGCTGGTGGAGGAGAGTTGGTTGGAGGGCGAGGTGACCGAAAAAGTGGTTCGGCACTACCTCGAGCCGATGATGAGGGAGAAAATTCGGGTGCTGGTGCTGGCATGTACTCACTACCCCCTGCTGAAAGGGGTTTTTAGAAAAGTTTTGGGATCGGAGGTTGCGTTGGTGGATTCCTCGGAGGCGTGTGCCAAGTCGCTCGAGAGTACGGAGACAAAAGTTTTAGAGAAGGGTGAGCTGAAGATTTATCTGTCGGATGAGCCTGGGCCATTTTTTGGAAGGGTGGAAAACTTTTTAGGTTCTGGCTCGGTGGGTTCGATTCAGCGGATTGTGTTGGAATCCGTGGGGTAGGAGTTACTCCTCAAAGCCGCTGTTCCAGCTGGGCGGAACGTGGAGAACGAGGGTTTCGGTTTCCCCGGAGGGGCGGCGGACTTTCAAGCGCAGGTCGGCCCTTTTTTTGCCCGCGGCTTCGCGTGCGGCGAGGTAGCGGGTGATGAAATCGGACAAATTCTCACCGGCCGGTTGGCCAGCGATTTCCAGGATCGTGTCGCCCCCGCGGAAGCCGGCTTTGGCTCCGGGGCTTTCTTTGAGGACGGAGAGGATTTGGGGGGTTGGATTTCCAATCAGGCAGAGGCCTTCGGGGAAGTTGGGGATTTCCACGGGGGGCGGGGAGGTGCCGGGAGCGGGTTCGAGAACAAAGCGGAGGTTATCTGGGGTGGAAAGTTCGAGAGTTCGGCGGAAGTCGATCGGGTTGGTCCAGACGGTGCCGTAGGCCCGGTCCATGACTTTTCGTTCTGTTTCGGTCATGAGGCCTTTAGTGGTGACCTTGGGGGCGACGCGGGAAAAGGAGTCTTCATCGACGCCACGACGGGATTTCTTTTCGCCTTCGGCGAGGGTGACGGGGCGAAAGATGGTGCGGAGGACGGTTCCTGCGGGAAGAATTTTATCTGGGGCGAGGAGGAGATCTTTCGAGAGGACGACGCGATCGTTTTTGACCTCGAGCGGAAAGGAGAGGCCGAGGGCGGGTTCCATCTTCGGATCCCACTCTGTGGCAATACCTTGGGCAAGTAGTCCGAGACTGAGCAGAAGGATGCAAGAAGTTTTAGGAAACATGGGGGGGATGTGGTATTGTAACAAGATTACCGGGGGCGTCACGGTTTCGATTCAAACTGGAAGCGACCTGCGGCAAGCCGAGGGCCCGGATTGGTTGGCCTCGTTAAAAAGCCGATCCACCAAAATAAAAGCTAACAACGAGTTGGCCCTCGCAGCCTAAAGTGCTGTGACGTTACTCCTCCGACCCCGGCTAGGGGGAAGTGACGTGTTTGCCGGGTCTGAGAATGGGTGAGCAACCGACCTGTTTTTAGGAATCAACGTGGATGCTACGGGGTACGGGCCAGTGGCAGGGCAACCGGACTCCCGACAATCAAGCTGCCAACAAGCTTGTAGAAGCGGGTGGTAGCTGGTTTGAAGACGTGGGTTCAACTCCCACCGCCTCCATTCTTAACGCGAGAGGTTGAAGAGGTTTTGTTGGGCAGGAAAAAGCGGCAATCCAGCTGTTACTGAACACTCCACGTGTAGCCCACGACACCGTACTTATGGGAATCGGTCAACATACCAAAAGTGATATCCACGGTATTATAGGAGTCCATGCCCTCGCCGAATTTCTTTGAGGTAAAGTTCCCCGAGTAACGCCAAAGGTGTGGGGTGATGACCTCATCCGGGTCGCGGCCCATGTACATTTTCACCTCCGCTTTGGACATACTATTGGTGTCTGACTCGAACTGCATTTTTTCGGTGGCAGGCTCGGCAAGGAGCGTGACGCTAGTCAACAGTGTCGCTAAAATTAGAAGGTGCCGTTTCATATTGAGTATCTTAAAAGGTTTTTTTTTCTCGTCCAGCCCTGCCTTCTGCTTGGGGTATTCTCGGGCAACTTGGGTTTTAGTCAGATCCCCGAGCGAGAGTCGGACGTAGCGCCCGAGCGGGAGATGCGAGAGGAGCAGGCGGCTGAGGCGGCCCAAGGAGCAAAAGATAAAGCCCTCGTTCTGACGGGATATGTGGACGCGACTTACCTTTATAATTTCGGACCCGGAACAGCCACCAGTGCGATTGATTTTCCCACTGATACGGTTCCAAGGGGGGATTTTAATCTGAGTGCAGTCTGGTTGCGCTTGGATAAGCCGCTCAATCGGGGTCATGAACTGGAGGCGGGTTTTCAGGCGGGCTTTATGTTGGGGGAGGATGCCACTTTCTACGCGGCAGCGGGGAGTCCGAATCCGCCCAGCGGGCCGGACAGCAACGCCCTCTATGTGGGAGAGGCCTTGACCAAGTTATGGGTCCCGGAGGCAAACATGGAAATGTGGGTGGGCAAATTTCAGTCGGTGATTGGGTATGAGACGATCTGGCGGCCGGATAACCCCTGCATCACCTTTGGCATCGCCGACGCATTTATGCCGCAGGATAACACCGGATTTTTGGCAATCTTTGCCCCCGATCCGCTTTGCGATGTCGGGGTAGGACTGGGCAACAGTTCGGGGGAGAGCAACGATCTCGGCAGCTTTGGATCAGGGGACGAGGTAGCGATATTTACCTATTTGGTTTTACGAAATGCAAAAGGTAATGCGAGGTTGCAACCTGGATTTTATGCCAACCCGTGGGGAATCCATGGGTCAAACGCGCGGGTCGCGCTCGACCAGAACTCTTTTTATGCCTGGAATCTGATTGGGGATTGGTCTCCTCTTTTGGCGGAGGATCGTTGGACTCTGACTTTCAATGTCACGGGGGGATCGGGAACGGGGCAGGCGGGAGTGGAGGCACCCACCTCGTATGTGACAACGGCTCTTTATTCAACCTGGACTTTGATGGATCCAGTGACATTAACGGGCCGGGCGGAGTATGTGCATACGAGCAACTATGTTTTGCCCAGCAGCACTCGCCGAAGTGGGGGAGACTTTTACGATTACACTATGACGCTGGCGGTGAAGATCACGAAGGAGCTGGTCTGGCGGGGAGAGGGTAGATTCGCTTGGGGGGCAGGGACAACGGCATCGGGCAACTCAACCGAAACAAGCCTGCAGCAGGACCTCTACGCGCCCGCCTCCAGCTCCCTTTGGACTGTGGCGACGGAACTGTACTATCGCTTCTAAACGAGATCTTTTTTCCAGATTTCCACCTTGGCCAGAACATCCTCAACGGTGATGCGACTCATTCGATCTAGCCGGTGCTGAAAAGTCATTTGGGGTTCCTCTCCAGCATGATGGAATGCATCAACGAGCAGTCGGGAATCTTGCCGCCAAGGCCCGACCCGCGCCGGGCTGTTGTATCCATAAAGGCCGATGACAGGTTTGCTGAGGGCACCGGCGAGGTGAAGAGGGCCAGTATCGGGCGAGATGACGAGGTCGCACCCATCGAGAATGGAGACGAGACGACGAAGGCCACAACCCAGTGCCTCCTTGGGGGGATAACGACACTCCTGCAGCATTTTCTTACCCAAAGAAGTTTCCCTTGGGGAATTCGCTCCAACAAGTACGGGGTGTAATCCGAACTGTTCGTGTAAGGCATCGTTGAGTCGGACCCAAGAGTCGGGAATCCAATCCTTTTTTGGATTGCTGGTGCCTGCCACAAGGGCAACTCGGGGGGAGGGGAAGTGCCGAAAGAAGTGGGTTTGCCACTCCAGTTCTGGTGGCCACGGCCCTAGATTCCATTCGATCGGTTCGCGGGGAATTTCCAGATAGTCGAGAAATTCAAGAAAGTGTTCCTGGACGTGTTGGATAGGTCGCTTAGGGAGATGGTGGTTGTTGACGAGCCAGTTGAACTCGCGAGCGCGACTGGGATCGAGTCCGATTTTCACCGGAGCACGGCAGAGCGCGGTAAGAAGGGTGGCTTTGAAGTAGCATTGCAGATCGAGCACCACGTCGAAGGGGCGATCGGCCAGCTCCATGGCCATTTTGACAAACCCGGCGAGTCCCGCTTTTCGCTGAAAAAGCAGGATTTCATCCACGGCGGGATGCCCCTGGATTAATGAGGCGCCGGCCTCTTGCAGGAGCCAGGTGATATGGGATTGGGGGCGATGTCTCTTGATCGCATTGACGATCGGAAGGGCGTGGGTGACATCCCCCACGGCGCTGAGGAGAACGAGGCAGATCCGTGGGTTGGAAGGGAGTTTCATGAGGAGGGAAAGAGTTCCCGCCACAGGGAGGGAACCTCCTTTTCCGAGAAGCCGAGGGAACCGAGTTTCGCTAATTTCAGAAGAGAGCGGAGAAGGCGATGGCGGTTGGCGGTATCGATTTGAAACGGGTGTTGCGGTTTGACCTGAATGGCATCCACATCGAGAAGCCACGCTTGGTGGGGGGACGGGGTAAGGAGAATATTCCGGGCGTTGAAATCGGGATGGAGGATCCCGTTTTGGCGACACTGGTGAAACAACTTGCGGACGGCGGAAAAAGCGCGGGTGCGGGCGGGGGTGGAGGGGCGAGTGGAAAGAAATGAGACGAGATCGAGGCTGTGGGGGATGTAAGAGGTTACGATATCGATACGCCATAAGGGCCCTGCGGGATAAAAGAGGGCCGCCTGAATGGTCGGGGTCGGCACCTTCTTATCGGCTAGAAGCTGGGCACGATAGATCTCACACCTGGCGCGATGGGTGTTGAGGTAGAGGTCGCGGGTGAGTTGTCCCCACAGCCCGCCATTCACGCAGGGGCGAACGACTAGTGAGGTGGTGGCGATGGGGAGGAGAACGACGGGTGCGCGACCCTGGAAAAGACGGTGTTGCGGGTGGCGTCGGGCGGCCAGTCGGAGGGGGGCTTGAGGGTTGAGCTTTTTCCAATTCGAGAGGAGGGGTTTGCGGATGGATGGACGAATCCAAGCGGGGCCAGTCGGAAGGTGATAAAGTTGGAAGCCCTGAGGGGCACGGGGTGCAGTCATGGTGCAAAAGGGGCGATGGGGAATGGGGGAGGGGAGCCGCTACGCATGGATTGAGCGATGGGGGAGGTGATTTTCTTGGCATTCGTTTGCCAGCAGAGGAAAAGGTAGTTCATGGGTGCACGGGTGGTCTGCGCGGTGAGGTCGGAGCAGTCGACTGCACGCCGCAGGGCTTCGCGTGGGGAAACTCCCTCGGTTTGCAAGGAGAAGAGGGCGGCGAGAGCTTGGCTAGTGGTCAGGGTGGCTTTGGGGCCAGTGAGATTTTGGGGATCGAGTGCGGGAACGATTCGCTGAAGATGATCCTCGATCCGGCGCTGGCGACGGGCGACTTCAGCCTGCTCCTGCACTCGGCGCTGGGCTTGGGCGTCAATGTTGGCTTGGACGGGCACCACTTGGCTGAGACCGAGGGAGGCCAGCAGAGTGGGGACGAGGAATAGGGCGGAGAGGGTGGGCCGCACGTTACGGCAGAAGCAGGATGATTTCGTAGCGGATGTCGATGCCGTCCAGTCTTTCGTCCTGAGTATTTAAGTTAAAGTTGGCGCGTTGAGAGTTCTGAATAGAATTGATGATAGCGGCGTTGCCCTTCCGGGCTTGAACCCCGCGAGCGATCTTATTTTGGGCGGCAGCGAATCCGTTTTGGCGTTGGAGTTGGTCGAAACCAAGCGTGCGGTAGCCCTTCTTGGGTTTGCCCTTTTTCCAGATTTGAATGCCTTGGCAGGTGATGACCTCTTCATCGGATGGGGCAGCCGCGGGAGCATTGGTAGCGGCGGGAGGTGGAGTCGCCGGAAGGCGAGCAGAAGGGTTGGTTTCCTGCGCAATACAGAGGGCAGGAAGAAGCACGAGAAGTGGCAGAGAGGAAAGATTGATCTGCATGGCCCCACCATAAGTCGGCTTAGGGATGAAATCGAGTCGTGATTTTCTTTAAATTAGAGGTAAGCCAAGTGAATGAAACATAAACAACTGACCTTAAAAACCGATCCGATCACGAAACTTCTTCTCGCACTGGTGGCGGCGGGGCTGTGGTGGCACGCCTTTGCTCCGTGGGTGACCACCTCGGCCCTGGCGGATGGGGTCACCAAAGTGGATGTGGTTTCGCTAGCTGGCGAAAAGATTGAAATGACGAGTCAGGAAGATTTGAACTATT
>LIBO01000039.1 GCA_001438005.1 Verrucomicrobia subdivision 6 bacterium BACL9 MAG-120507-bin52
AACGCGAGCATCATCATGCCTGTTAACGCCGAGCGGATCGCAGGCGATATCGCTGCTATCGCAGCCTTCACACTCACACCGGGCCACGGCGCTGGACGTCCCACTTTCTCTCTGCCCTGGAGACAGGCTCGGGATCACGTGATTGCGGAGGCCGGACGCGCGGGCTGCCATCACCGCATTGATGCGGCCGGCAATGTCCATATACGCCCAGCTTCCGTCGGCTGGTCGACCCCCTGCTGGCTCGCAGGCTCGCATCTGGATAGCGTGCCTGGAGGAGGCGACTACGATGGCGTTCTCGGAGTGGTAGCAGCGCTCGAAGTCCTTCGAACTGCTGCAGAAGACGGTCGACACTCTCTCCCGTTCGAGACGGTCATTTTTGCAGAAGAGGAAGGAACAACTTTTGGTCTAGGAATGCTCGGAAGCCAAGGATGGATCGGCACCCTCGACGCCAAGGCACTCACGGCTCTTAAGAATTCAGAAGGCGAGAACTACTGGCAGGCCGGAAAACCCCATCAAGCGGATCCTGCCCAACTCACAGCCGACCGAATGCGACCCAAGGATTGGCTTGGCTTTCTCGAAGTCCATATCGAACAAGGTGCGGGAATGTGGAAGCGCAAAGAGAGCGTCGCACTAGTCACAGGAATCAACGGTAGGTGGCAATACCTGGTTACCTTGAGCGGTGTCGCCAACCATGCGGGCTCTACCGGAATGGAAGACCGTCACGATGCATTAGCAGGTGCAGCGGAAGTAATTGCGGGCCTAGAGTCATTCGCCCCCACTCTTGGACCGCGCGTTGTCGCAACCGTAGGCAAACTTTCGGTAGAGCCTAATGTCTTTAACGTAATTCCAGCATCCGTTACTTTTACCATCGATCTGCGTGCCGACGCTGATTCAACCCTCGTAGCTGCCGATTCAGGCATTCGTAAACTAGTGAAGCAAGCGGCCGCTAAGCGAGGGCTATCTGCAGAAATGAAACAGACCGAGTCGCTTCCTGCGGTCGCGCTCAGTGCCAAGCTGGCCGACCGGTTTCGTGCTGCGGCGGCGCGGCTCTCCCTTCCTAAGCTACCCGAGACTACCAGCGGAGCCCTCCATGATGCGGCCATTCTTGCCCCGATCATTCCAACCATCATGCTTTTTGTCTCAAGTAAGGATGGGATTAGCCACAACCCAGGTGAGTTCAGCCGTACCGAGGACATGGCCACTGCCACCCGCCTTCTCTACGAAGCCGTAACCCAAGCATGACCACACCGATTCGGCCACTCGCACGTTTTTCACACCGCAAACCAGTCATTGCGATGATCCATGTCGGCGCACTGCCGGGAACCACATCCCATAGGTCGAGCGTGGCGGAACTTGAACGTCATGCCATCAAGGAAGCCAACGCCTACATCGAGGCAGGGGTTCATGGATTACTGATCGAAAATATGCACGACACTCCCTATCTCAAGGGTTCGGTGGGACCGGAAATTGTGGCCGTACTGGCAATCATCGCTCGAGAAATCAAAAAGGCCTCGAAGTTGCCCTGTGGCATTCAGATTCTAGCGGGAGCGAACGAGGACGCCTTGGCCGTGGCTCTGGCGGCTCGGCTTGATTTTATCCGTGCGGAAGCCTACTCCTTCGCCCATGTCGCGGATGAAGGCTTGATGGAATCCTGCGCGGGAAAGTTGCTGCGCTATCGTAAGGCCATTGGAGCCGAAACCGTGGGCGTTTGGGCCGATATCAAAAAGAAGCACAGCTCTCACGCTATCACTGCTGACCTTGGGATTCGGGAAGTTGCCCATGCCGTCGAATTCATGAAGGGCGATGCTGTCATTGTTACAGGTGCTACCACGGGCGACTCCCCAGACTTAGCCGACCTTCGCAAAACGAAAACTGCCACTACCCTGCCCGTCTATCTTGGGTCTGGCATCACCCACAAAAATCTTGGCTCTTACATCCAACTCGCGGACGGTTTTATTGTCGGTTCAGAATTCAAGAAAGACGGAAAATGGTTTAATCTATTGGATCAGGACAGGATAATACGATTTATGTCCCGTCACCGGAAATTGGCTGGATAATTTTTCTTAAGCGACTTTTCTTTTTTGCACCGCCATAAAGACCGCCTCCACTGTACTGGGTGAGGCCAAGTCTACCGGTCCCTCGCCGCCAAATGATGCCACTGCGTCCTTGATCGCCTCCCGCACGCTGATCGCGAGCATCAAGGGCGGCTCTCCCACGGCCTTAGAACCTTTCACGGCCGACGTCAGACCACTTGGTCCCTCATAAAATTTAACCCGAAAATCCTTCGGAGCATCGCCGATTGCCGGAATTTTATAGGTATCCGGCGAATGAGTCAGTAAACGACCCTCACCACTCCAAACCAGCTCTTCTGTCGTCAACCAACCCATTCCTTGGACAAATCCACCCTCGATCTGCCCCCGATTGATCCCCTCATTAATGGATTGCCCGACATCATGAAGGATATCGACACGAAGCACACGGGATTCCCCTGTGAAACCATCTACCTCCACCTCCGAAACCGCTGCGCCGACGGCAAAGTAATAAAACGGCCTGCCAAAACCCTTCGCTCGGTCCCAATGAATTTCCGGCGTCCGATAATATCCAGTGGCAGACAAAGAAACTCGCTGAGCGATCGCCTCCGCCGCAACCTTTTCAAATTCCACCCAGTTCAATCCCGCACCAACTTTACCGTTACGAAACTCGATCTTGGAAGAATCGGCCTCCTTAACCAAGGCAGCCGCAATCGGACGAATCCTCTCCTTTAGCGTTTCGACCGCATTCCGTACCGCTGCACCATTCAGATCGCTTCCAGAGGACGCTGCCGTCGCCGAGGTATTGGGCACCTTGTCGGTCGAAGTGGTCATCACCCGAACCTGTTCGGGTGGCAGGCCCAGATCTAGGCAGGCAATCCTTCGAATGTTGGTGTGGATTCCCTGCCCCATCTCCGTCCCACCGTGGTTCACTTGCACCGAGCCATCCTTGTAAATATGAACTAATGCACCGGCCTGGTTGTACATCGTAAGGGTAAAGGAGATCCCGAACATCACGGGGGTCATTCCGATCCCCCGTTTATGCATCGGATTTTTAGCGTTCCAAACTGCGATCTCATTGCGGCGCTTTGCCACATCCGCATCGGCCTGTAGCTGTTTCCAGATTCGTGAAACTCGATCATCCTCCACCACCTGCCCGTAATGGGTGGTCATACTCTCCCCTGAGCCTCGGTAGAAGTTCCGCTCCCGCACCGTCTCCGGAGACAGCTTCAGCGACCGCGCAATCCGATCCATAATCTCCTCAATGACCAACATACCCTGTGGCCCGCCAAAGCCACGGAAAGCGGTGTTCGAGACCAAGTTCGTCTTCGCCACTCGTCCACTTACCTCAACATCCTGGATGAAATAACAGTTGTTGGAGTGAAACATCGCCCGATCTGTCACCGGAGTGGAAAGATCCAGCGACCAGCCCCCATTAGAAACAAGCTCTAGCGTCATCGCGCGAAGGACTCCCCTTGCATCGTACCCCACCTCAAATTTGGCAAGGAACGGATGTCGCTTCCCCGTAAACATCATATCTTGGTCTCGGTTAAAGCGGACTCGGACAGGTCGACCCGTCTTCACGGCCGCTAAAGCCGCAAGAGCAGCTGGGGCAGCCGCCTGGGTCTCTTTACCGCCAAAGCCTCCACCCATCCTCGGCACACTCACTACCACCTTGTTGGCTGGAATATGCAAAATATGACCGATGCACTGCTGCACTTCAGTCGGATGCTGGGTGGAGGAAACCACTTGAATCGTCCCGTCTTCCCCGGGCTCCGCAAAGGCAGCATTCATCTCCAGGTAGAAGTGCTCCTGCCCCCCCATGGAGAATGAGCCTCTCATCCTGTGAGGCGCCTCCTTCAATCCCTTAGATGCATCGCCTCTTCGCATAAAGTTGGGTGGGGTGTGAAAACTATTTTTTTCAATCGCCTCTTCCAACGTAAGAATCGCCCTCTGCTTCTCGTACTCAACCACCACTTTAGCTGCGGCTTCCCGGCAGATCTCTGGCGTTTCACCAACGACAAGTGCCACCAATTGACCATGAAAGCAGACTTCCTGATCCGCAAAGAGAGGTTCATCGTGGATGACTGGACCAGTGTTATTGAGGCCTGGCACATCCTCTGCCATCAGCACTGCTAAAACGCCTGGAACTTTCCTGGCTTCGGTAGCGTCCCGTCGCTTGATTCGAGCCTTGGCATGAGGTGAAGTCACATACCAGACTTCGAGAGCGTTTTCTCTCCGCAAAGAGATATCATCCGTGTACATCGCCTCCCCACTGACGTGTTTATGACCACTCTCGTGAGGAGGTGGTAAAATTTGGGGGTGTGAGGCCTTGGGTAGCGGTGCTTCGTAATCGATACCATCACTCTCACCAGAAAAGAATTTTCTTAAGAGCGAGACCAGTACTTCAGACCGATACTCCCCACTTCCACGAACATCGGTCAGTGGAGTGAACTCTTTCGCTAAAACCTTGCAGGCCACTTCCACTGTTTTACTGTCCCATCGTTTGCCCAAAAGTGCTTTCTCGGTCTTCTTCGCACGGATCGGAGTCGCTGCCACACCACCAAAGGCCAAGCGTATTGCCGAAACCTGATCGGCCTTGTCGAGATAAACAACAAAACAGGCCGAAACCGTGCTGATGTCCATCTCCCGCCGCTTTGAAACCTTGTACCACTCCCGCAACACCCTTTCCCCTGCCTTGGCTGAAGGAATCGGAACGATAACCTCCCTCAGAATCTCCCCGCTTTTCAGGCAGGTCTTGCGGTAGTCGACAAAGAAGTCATCTACAGAAACCTTCCTCTCCCCTTTGGTCGAGGCACACACCATCGTCGCTCCGTGGGCCAATAGGACGGGTGCGGTATCCCCGATCGGTGAGGCCGTGACCAGGTTACCTCCCAACGTGGCTCGGTTGCGGATCTGGCGAGAGCCAAACACCCACAACATCCGCGCCCATTCAGGGAAGTCCCCCTCCACAGTATCAGCCAGGTCTGTGAGCTTGAGCCCAGCACCCAAATACCATCCGTCCTCACCCTTCTTGGCTTTAGCCAACTCAGCCACCGCCTCGATCGAAATCAGGGTGGGAAACTTTTTGAACCGTTTGGCGATCTCCACGCCCATCTCCGTGGCTCCCGCGATCAGACTTGCCTCAGGGTGCTTTTTCAGGATGGTGAAAAGTTCTTTCAGACTTCTCGGTCGGAAGAATTTTTCACCTCCAAGCTCATATTCTAAGCTGTGAGTTCGGACGGGCGACTTGGCTAAGGAATGGTCAAAACGGTCACTCCCCTTCTTTTTTCTATCCTGCAGCGCAACCAGGGCGGCATCCCGGATTGGGCGGTAACCTGTGCATCGGCAGAGGTTTCCGCACAGCTGATCGTCCAACTTCCACGCACGATCCAGATCCTTTCGGTAATACCCCTCAAACATCGACATGATGAAACCAGGAGTGCAATACCCACACTGGGATCCTTGATGAGCTGTCATCGCCTCCTGTACTGGGTGGGGACAACCGTTCTCCAATCCCTCAACCGTCACCACCTCCCTATCCGCCATGAGGATGAGCGGGGTCAAACAACTGTTGATTGATCGAAAGACCGGTTTTCCAGTGGCATCGTTTTCAAGAATCGCCACCGAGCAAGCCCCGCAGTCCCCTTCTGCACAACCCTCCTTGGATCCCGTCCGGCCGTTTGTTCTCAACCAGTCTAGGAGAGTTAAGTTAGGGGAAACCCCTTCCACCCGGACTCTCTCTCCATTCAACCGGAGGAAAAAGCTATCAGACATGGGTTGAGACTAACCTCGTTTCGGCTCTTAAGAAAGCAGGTCTAACAGACTGGAAATCCGCGGAGACTTACCCTCCTTTAGGCAGAAAGCTTCGATGGAAGCGGCTTTTTTACCCCAGCGCCGGGCAGCACACCGGAACTTTTCCAGTAAGACGGGTTCGGCTTCTTGCCGACGTCGGCGATGACCCAGAGGGTACTCCACCTCGACCCGCTTTGTGGAACTGCCATTTTGGAAAAAGATTTGTACGGAGTTGGCAATCGAACGCTTGGACGGATCAAGATAGTCCCGGGTGTAAGAGGAATCCTCTCTCACCTTCATTTTTTCCCGCAACCGGTCAATCCTTGGGTCGGCCGCGATCTTCTCTCCATAGTGCTCTGCCGTGAGCTTTCCAAAGATCAAACCGATTGCAGTCATGTACTGCAGGCAATGATCTCTGTCGGCTGGATTATGAAGTGGACCTCTTTTATCGATGATACGCACCGCCGACTCTTGGGTTCCAATCTCCACCCGCTCAATCTTCTCAAGCCTTTCCCGAACGTCCGGATGCAGTTCCAGTGCTGCCTCAACCGCCGTTTGCGCATGGAACTCGGCCGGAAATGAAACCTTAAAGAGAATATGCTCCATCACATAACTACCCAGCTCCCGACCGACAACGATCTCCTTTCCTCGAAAAAGCGAATCTTGAAACCCCCAAGTCTTCGCCGTGAGCACCGACGGATACCCCATCTCATTCCGCTTCGCGTTCAATGCGTGCCAGACTCCCCGGCTAGTGGCATCTCCAGCTGCCCAAGATTTTCGCGAACCGGTGTTTGGCGCATGTCGATAGGTCCGCAACGCCCCTCCATCCGCCCACGCATTACTTAGGGCGGAGAGCATCTGCTCCCGATTGGCTCCCAGTAGTTTCGCCACTACAGCGGTGGACGCAATTCGCACCAGGAGTACATGGTCGAGCCCCACTCGGTTAAAGCCATTTTCCAAGGCGAGTACTCCTTGAATTTCATAAGCCCGAATGGCGGCGTCGAGTACGTGATTGAGGGTGATTTTTTTTCCATTCCGGTCCAAGTAATCTGCCACCGCAAGGATTGCACCGAAGTTATCCGAAGGGTGACCCCATTCCGCGGCCAACCATGTGTCGTTGAAGTCCAACCAACGAATCAACGTCCCAATGTGAAAAGCGGCGCGGACGGGATCAAGCCTCTCACCGGTTCCTGGTGCAGGGGTTCCTTTCTTCATCTCAGCTCCAGGAACTACCGGCCCGATCAGTTGGACACAGGCTTTGTGGCCGAGAGCTAGCGCGGCACATCCCAAGCTGTCCAGCAGACACCAACGTGCTGTAAGGAATGCCTCAGGGCTTCCCGAAGGTCCCTCAAGAGCATAATCCGCAATCCGGGCTAACACCGGATCGGGCGGAGGGCGAACGTTGGAAATCGCAGCGCTCAAGAGAGTCTCAACGCTTTTCAATCGATGGAACTGGACGAACTTTTTCCCCTATGTACTCGGACATGGGACGAATCAAGCGATTGTCCGACCTTTGCTCTAAGATATGGGCCGCCCAACCCGAGATTCTTGAGATGACAAAGAGTGGAGTGAAAAGGGACGTTGGAATTCCGCATAGGTGATACGAGACAGCGCTGTAGAAATCCAGGTTCGTAAAGAGTTTTTTCTCCCGTTTCATGACTGAATCGATCCGTTCAGCCACCTCCATCAACTTCCTCCCTTTCACGTCTTCTGCGGCAAGCTTGATCGCCCAACCCTTAATCACATCCGACCTAGGGTCCGAGTGCTTATAGACTCGATGGCCAAACCCCATGATCTTATCTTTTTTTGCGAGCATCTGGAGTATTCCCTCCTCTGCCTTTTCTGGGTTGGGAAACTTCTCAATCAACTCCATCGCAGCCTCATTTGCCCCCCCGTGCAGCGGGCCCCGCAATGCCCCGATCCCCGCCGTAACGGCCGAATAAAAATCCGCCATGGTTGAAGTGACCGTTCTTGCGGTAAAGGTCGAAGCATTAAA
>LIBO01000040.1 GCA_001438005.1 Verrucomicrobia subdivision 6 bacterium BACL9 MAG-120507-bin52
GCAATGAGGGCAATTAGATCCCCAATCCCCTTCAAATCAAAGATCGCACAGGTCCTCCTCATCCCCGGCGACTCCACCTGAAACACCCCCACGTTTTCTGCCCGGTTCAGCAAGGCAAACGTCTTCGGATCATCCAGCGGAATTTCTTCCGGTGTCATTTTTTTGCCCGTCGTCTTTTCCACTAACGCCAAACAGTCCTGAATCACCGTCAACGTCTTCAATCCCAGAAAATCCATCTTCAACAACCCAATATCCCCCACCGCCCCCATAGCAAATTGGGTCATGACCGCCCCCGTATCGTCCCGCGTCAGCGGCAAGTAGTCGGTCAAATCCCGATCCGCGATCACCACTCCCGCCGCGTGCGTGCCACTCTGCCGCACCATCCCCTCCAACTGCAGAGCCGCTTCAATGACCGGCTTGACCGAATCCTCCTGCGCCAAATTCCGCAACTCCGGCACCTGCTTCAACGCATCCGATAACTTGGCTCCCGGCACCTTCGGAATCAGATCCGCAATTCGCGATGTCTCCCCAAAGCTCATCCCCATCACCCGTCCCACATCCCGCACCGCCATCTTCGCCCCCATCGTGCCAAAGGTGATGATCTGCGCCACCGCCCGCTCCCCATACTTGTTCCGCACGTACCCGATCACCTCCTCCCGCCGATCAGGGCAGAAATCCACATCAATATCCGGCGGGGAAACACGCTCGGGATTTAAAAACCGCTCAAAGAGTAACCCGTACCGGATCGGGCACAGATCGGTGATTCCTAGGACATAGGAGACCAAACTTCCCGCCGCACTGCCTCTTCCTGGCCCCACGGGAATCCCCCTCTTTTTGGCGTGATCGATAAAATCCCAAACGATCAAAAAGTAACTGACGAACCCCGTCTTCTCAATTACCCCCATCTCAAACTCCAACCGCTCTTGCAATTCCCGATCCGATCCCGCCCTCTCCCCATATCGGCGGCGCAACCCCTCGCCACATAACTTTCGAAAATATGCCTCCCTCGTCATCCCGCCTGGCACGGGAAAGGCCGGAAACTTATTTCCGCCTAACTCAAACTCCAAGTTACACCGCTCCGCCACCGCCAAGGTCTGCTCGCACGCCCCCGGAAAATCGGCAAACAACTTCGCCATCTCCTCGCTGTCTTTCAAATAAAACTCCGGCCCGTACGATTTCATTTTCCGATCTGGATCGTTCAACTTTCCGTTCGTGGCAATGCACATCAGAATCTCCTGCGTCTGGGCATGCTCCTTCCTCACATAGTGAACGTCGTTCGTCGCTACCAGTGGAGTCTTCGTTTCCTGCCCCAGCTTTCGATAAAACTCCCGTAACTTCGCTTGATCTGGCAGACCATGATTCTGGATCTCCAACAAAAAATCCCCCTCCGGAAAGATCTCCCGATACTCATGGAAACTTTTTTTCGCGTCCCCCTCCCTGCCCTCCAAATACGCCACCGCAATCTCCCCTTTCAAACAGGCACTCGTGCCGATTAATCCCGCCGAATGTTTTGCCAAAAGTTTTTTATCGATTCTTGGTTTGTAGTACACGCTCTCTAAGTGCGCCGCCGTCACCAGATGAATTAAGTTGCGATATCCCTCCAAATTCCTCGCTAACAATAGCAAATGAAAATTGGCGTCCTTGCCCCCCGCCGAAGCCTTCTTTTCAAACCGATCTCCCGGCGCGATGTACACCTCACACCCCACGATCGGTTGAATTCCCTCCTCTTTCGCCGCCTCGTAAAACTCGATCGCCCCATATAAATTTCCGTGATCGGTCAGCGCCAACGCAGGTTGACCCAACTCCTTCACCCGAGCGGCCAACTCCGGCATTCGACACGCCCCATCCAGTAGGGAGTACTCCGAATGACAGTGCAGATGAACAAAAGGTTTCGCCACGACCTATCAATCTGATTCCTCTTTTTCCTTCTTCCAGAGAAATCCTCCCGCTTTCCCCAACCCAACCAGAAAAAGCGGTAAAAATCCCGACTTCCCCTCCGCCCCACTTTCCGATAGTGTTTCAGATTCATGGTTGAAATCCGACTCAAACGCGGGGAATCGGTCGATAAAGCCCTTCGCCGCTTGAAAAAGAAGCTCGATCGCGAAGGCACCCTTCGCGATGCCCGGGCTCGTCGCTCCTACGAGAAGCCCAGCGTCCGTCGCCGTCGCAAGCTCAAGGAGCCGAAGATCAACTTCTACGGCAATTTCTCCCTCTAAAGCCGCCGATCCCTTCGAGGCCGCTCACGTCGACCTCCTTCTCCCCCCGTCATCGCCCTTCTGTTCCCGCATCACCATCCTTTCTTCCGTTCCCTCCACCCAAGACCACCTCCGCTCCTCTCTCCCTACCCCTCCCGCCGTTCTCGCCGCTGAAATCCAAACGGCCGGCCGCGGTCGCCCCGGCAACCCGTGGCACTCCCACACCCCCCTCGGCCTCTGGGTCTCCCTCCTTCTGGAAATTCCCTCTGCGCAACTCCCCCTTCTTTCACTGCTCGCCTCCCTCGCTGCGGCCGATGCCGTCCGCGCCCTGACCCAACTCGAGCCCACCCTGAAGTGGCCGAACGACCTCCTCCTCAAAAATCGCAAGCTCGCCGGCGTTCTGGTGGAAACCATCTCCCGCCCTCACCAGCCACCCCTCGCCCTGCTCGGCCTCGGCCTGAATCTCCACCAGCAAACCTCCGACTTCCCTCCCCCTTTACAAAAATCCGCCATCTCCCTTTGGCAAGCATCCCGCCAAAGAGTCCCGCGTGGCCAGATGCTGGCTGCCTTTTTGGAGAACTTAACCCGCCGTTTGGATCAGCCTGCGCCTGAAGCGATGGAAGATTGGCGCCAATCCTGCCTGCAACTTGGGCGAACTCTCTCCGTTCGGGTTGGTACTACCCTTCTCTCGGGAACGGCTGAGTCGCTGGACGACGCGGGTCACCTCCACCTCCGGCTTCCCAATGGGTCGCTGAAAAAGATCGCCTCGGGCGAAACCGATTTTCCCGCGTGAAGCCTCGCCTATCTCTGGCACACTCCGAGTTGCGATGACCACCCCCCACCGGATCGACGACCTCTTTGCCCGTCTCAAAAAGGAGAAACGTAAGGCTCTTGTCGCCTACCTCGTCGCCGGAGATCCCGATCTCGCCACCACTGCCCAACTCGTTCCTGCCTTGGTCGAGGCAGGAGCCGACATCATTGAATTAGGGATTCCTTTTTCCGATCCGCTGGCCGACGGCATCGTGAATCAACTTGGATGCCAGCGCGCCATCGAGTCAGGCACCACGTTGCCCAAAGTTCTTCAACTCATCGCCCAACTACGCCAAGAAAAATGTCAGGTCCCGCTCGTTCTTTTCACCTACTACAACCCCGTCTTCGCTTTCGGTCGGGAAAAGTTTGAGGCCGCCGCCACCCAAGCGGGCGCGGATGGTCTTCTCATCCTCGATCTCCCACCCGAGGAAGCCGCCCACGACCTCCCCCCTGGCTCGCCACTTCGCCGCATCGTCCTCGTCGCGCCGACCACCCCCGAGGCTCGAGTGCGATCCGTCGTTTCCACCGCTTCAGGCTTCATCTACTACGTCTCCCGCGAGGGAGTCACCGGCATGCAGCAAAATCTTCCGACCACGCTTCACGAGAAAGTGTCCTTTTTAAAAAAATCCACCCCCTTGCCCGTCTGTGTCGGCTTTGGTATCTCCGACCCGTCACAAGCCGCTCAAGTCGCCGCCCTCGCTGACGGCGTGGTGGTGGGTAGCGCCATTGTCGACCGAATCGCCAAGCACGGCCGCTCTCCCCAGCTCATCCCCGAAATCACCGCCTTCCTCAAGCCCATCGCCCAAGCCGTTCACGCCGCGTGAGCCGTCTCCTCGGCATTGACTACGGCACCGTCCGAATCGGTCTGGCTACCTCCGACCCCACCGGAACTCTCGCCTCTCCTCTGCCCTTTTTAGAGAACAACTCGTCTCAACAGGTCATTTCCGCACTTACCGCGCTCATCGAGACCCATCAGATTACTGGTTTAGTCATCGGTATGCCTCGAAATATGGACGGCACCTACGGTCCTTCTGCCCAAAAAGTGAGTGATTTTATATCCCTCATCAAAGGAACTATTTCTCTTCCCATCACCCCGATCGACGAACGTCTCACCACTGCCCAAGCATCGAAACAGCTGGCTGGTATAGGTCTAAACCAAAGGCAGTTACGCAAAAAAGTCGATAGCTCATCCGCCTGTCTTATCCTTCAACAATACCTTGACCGCAGCACCCCTCTTATCTAGTCAAAGTAGGTGCACCTCACAGTAAATCGGTCAGGCTTGACCCGTATCCCAATCGAAACTCTCCGTCTATTCACCGTTTTATTCGCAACGGCTCTCCCTCTCTTTGCCCAAATGGAGCAAAGCAGCACCACCTCCATGCCGAAAGAGGTTCTCTCCTCCACCAATGCCCCTGCTCGTCTCTCCCCCATGTCCGATACCGACGATGCGGTTTCCAAAATCTTTGTCGAAGATCGCATCACTTTGGAATTTATGGCTGGCGCCATGTTCTCCCCCTGCGGACTAGGCCCCACCGCTCCTGTTTTCAACTACCAACAAAACAACATCCGCCTCGGTTGGATGCTCGACTCCCCCAACTCTTGGGGCCCTTGCGCCGATCTCGATAGTCCCCTCCGGGGAAATTTCGAAGCCATCTTCGAAACCACCGGATCTTACATCTGGCACAGCTTTGGAACCTACATGGTCGGAATCACTGGCCTCGTCCGCTACAACTTTGTCCAACCGGGCTGGATCGTGGTCCCTTATGTCCAAGGCGGGGCTGGTATCGTCTACACGAACGCCAGAAACTGGTCGAACCAAGATGCGATCGGTGGCAATTGGGAGTTCACCCCGCAATTTTCCGGCGGTCTAAAATTCCTCATTACCGATAATTTCACCTTCAATATCGAAGGCGCATTTCAACATATCTCCAACGCCAACACCTCGGCCCGCAACGAAGGGGTCAACGCTTACGGTGGGTTTGCCGGTTTCACCTACTACTTCGACGATCTCTGGCTGCAAGACGGCCGGCACTAATCGCAGCATGAAGACGGTTCCCCACCGTCTCCGGCTCGCTTATCGGGGCGAGGACTTTTTCGGCTGGCAACGGCAAGACCCCGACCCCACCGTTCAGCTCGCTTTAGAAAAGGCATTTCTCAAAATCTTTCGCCAGCCGATTGCGGTCGCGGGGTCTGGTCGGACCGATCGCGGGGTTCACGCCCTCGGCCAAGTCGCCTCTTGCGAAATTCCCCCCCTTCATTCTCCCGCCACTCTGGCAAAAGCCCTTAACTTTCATCTCCCAGCTGGAGTTCGAGTCCTCTCTATCCACCGCGAGAAACCTGGTTTTCACGCCCGCTTCTCCGCCAAAGGAAAATCCTATCTGTACCGAATTGCTAACACCGACCCGCTCCACCCGCTGGAAATCGGACGGGCCTGGCACGTCCCGCGCCCCCTCGACCTCCCCTTATTGCGCCAAGCCGCCAAAATCCTTAGAGGTAGGCACGACTTCGCTGCCTTCACCTCCAATCCAGGCTACCAGAGGAAGAGTACTATTCGTCACATCCGCTCGATTCGTATCGTCAAAAAGAAAAACGGTATTTTGGAAATCACCTTCGCGGGGGATGGTTTTCTCTACCGCATGGTTCGGAATCTGGTCGGTGCCCTCGTTAAGGTCGCCCAAGGCAGACTTACCCCCACCGAACTCAAAAAGATTCTTCGCTCCCGCTCCCGCTCCACTGCCCCCGGCACCGCACCCGCAGTAGGCCTTTACCTTCTCAGTGTAAAATATTAAGTCCGATATCCCTCAAACCCTCGAAATCAACGGCAAATACAACAAGGATGGTTTTACTTCTCTGAAGTTCCCTCTACGAATGTCGCGCCTCAAGCGACACCCTTGCCCAAGGACTATTCTTTTCCCGCCGCAGTCGAAATCTGCTCAATCTTGGGCGACACATACGAGTAGCTTTCTGCTTTCTTCATCCAAGCCCATCCCCCCATCGCCACCGCAAGAGCCAAAAAGAAACAGACGATGACACGAACTTCCATTAATTGACCGCTCGGTACCCCCGCCCCCTTCTGCCTCGACGACTTCGACGCAAAAATCAACTTAATTAAACTCATACTCTATAATCATACTCTTCTTTTTATTTTAGCAATACTTTTATTGCAACAATTTGGTGTACACTCCGCGCGACTTGCGAGCAGCCGCTAAATCGTGAAACTGCATCGTAGACAACGCTTTGCAAAAGGTATGGGCTCTTTATGCCTATCCGAAAATATCCTAACTCTGAATAGAATTCTGGCCATTGATTGCAATAGCTTTTTTTTCACATTAGGGCTTTCGTATTGCGCTCAGCCAGAAATTACAGAGTGAAGCCCTTATCTTTAATGATAAGCTGTTGTGATGTATCAGCTCCGCCACTTCCTCACTTTAGCGAGTGCACTCCTTTTCCTTTCCTGCTCTCCCAATTCAATCCCAAAACCCGGAAGTGTAATTTTCCTTCATCCCGATGGCACCGGTCTGACTCACTGGAGTGCGGGTCGAATCCGCTGGGCTGGCCCGGATGGACAACTCGCTTGGGATCGTCTTCCAGCCATCGCACTTTATCGCACTCACCTGCGCGACTCTCTTGGGGCGAGCTCTAACGCCGGCGGCACCATTCATGCCTACGGCGTAAAAGTAAATCAGTCCGCCTTCGGCATGGATGAGGATCAAATTCCACTCACTCCCTCTGGCCAGCGACTCAGCCTCCTCCGCGAGGCCGCGACCGCCGGTTTCTCGACTGGTATTGTGAACACCGGCCACCTCGCCGAACCTGGTACCGCCTGCTTCTTGGCCAGCGTCCCCCGCCGGGCCGACGAGGAAGAGATTGTCTCGCAAATCCTCGCCTCCCAAACCCCAATCATTTTGGGTGGGGGCGAATCCCTCTTTCTACCCATGGGCGTACCCGGCCGACATGGCCCTGGACGTCGCCAAGACGGCCGAGACCTTATCGCCGAGGCTCGCGCCCTCGGCTACGAAGTGGTTTTTAATAAACAGGAGTTAGCCGCTGTTTCATCCAGTGTGGAAAAACTTTTGGGCCTCTTTGCCTACGAGGACACCTTTCTCGATGGTCCTCCCGCCAAAACTCGTGCCCAGCAACTTCCTTTATATGACGAGAACGCGCCAACCTTCGCCGAAATGATCGAAGCTTCACTCCGCATCCTCAGTAAAAATCCAAAGGGATTTTTTCTCGTCGCCGAGGAAGAGGGCACCGATAACTTTTCTAACTTCAACCATGCGGAGGGAATGCTAGAGGCGGTCCGACGCGCAGACGCCGGCATCCAAGTGGCTCGCGATTTTATTCAGAAACAACCCACCACACTTCTTCTCGTGGCGGCGGATAGCGAGGCGTCGGGCCCGCAGATCATTGGCGCACCGCCCAATCATTCCATGCTCGCCCCAGGGAAAAAGTTACCGCCCACCATACCCAAGCACGGAACTCCGCTCGACGGCGCCAAAGGACCGGCCACGGAGCCTTTCCTCTCTGCTCCTGATGCCGCCGGCCAAACCCACGCCTTTGCCATCGCCTGGGGAAGCCCGTACGACGGTGGTGGCGATATCGTCGTCCGGGCAGATGGCTACCGCCGTGAACTCATCCACGGTTCCATCGACAACACTGAAATCTATCGAATCATCCGCTCCACCCTTTTCCCCGCTTCCCTAAAACTCTCAAATCAATAGCCCGCTTAATCTGGTACAAGTTTACTGATTTGGCATCGAGGGACGCGCCGAATCTGCTGTCCCGAGCAATTTAGAAAAAACCGTAATGCTTAG
>LIBO01000041.1 GCA_001438005.1 Verrucomicrobia subdivision 6 bacterium BACL9 MAG-120507-bin52
AGCGATTTCCATTTCTTGGGTGGCGGCGGCGGCACGCCCTGTTTGTAGGAATAGGCCGGTGAGGAGCCTATGGGGTTCGGGATTTTTTGGATCGAGGAGGGCGGCGAGGCGTATGTCGGCCTCGGCTTCAGAAATGTGATTCAGGGCGACGCGGGTCAGAGCGCGACGAAGGAGGAGGCCGGCATCGCGGGGATGTTTTTCGATGACTTGGGTGATGGCTTTCTCCGATTGGGCAAAGTTTTGGTCGAGAACGGTTTGCTCGGCGGAGGAGACGGCCGGGTCGAAAAAGGTATTTTTGTCGGTCCATTGGGGTAGCTGGCGAATATCGAAAAAGCTGCCTTTTTGACGGGTGGAATCCCACAGGGTGGTGAGGGCGGAGTTGGCGACTGCTTCCGAGCGGGCGGGGGCGGAGCGGGTGAGGAGGGGGAGAGATCCGCGGGAGGCCAAGCCCACAATTTGGTTTTGAGCATTGAGAACAGGGGAGCCTGATTGGCCGGGCATGAGGGGGATGGTGGTCGAGAGGACTCCATCTTTGGCTTTGGAGCGAGTTTGGCCACGCGAGGTCAGCGGAAGATCGATGGAGAGGGGAAAGCCGGAAACGGTGAGGGATTCGTGGGGGGCGGGATCGTGATCAGCGAGAACGAGGTAATTTTTCGTTTGGGCCGAGGTTTGTAGCAAAACCGCATCGGCCGAGAAGTCCCCTGGGCAGATCGACTTGGCGGAAAGAATTTGGCCCCAAGCGTTTCGCACAAGAACTCGTTTTCGACCCGCGACCACGTGGGCGGCGGTGAGGACGATGCCGTTGGAGGAGACAAAGGAGCCGGAGCCGATGCCTCTTCCTTGATCATCTTGGATTTGGACGAGGGAACAGGAGATTTTTGGGTCGAGGTTGCCGAGGCTCATTCGATCAGGCCGAAGCAGGCTGGCGAGGGAGCGGGAGAGCGGGTCCCCCAGTTGACCGGCGCGTTCGAGTGCGCTTTTGGCTTGGGCGAGTTTTCCTTGGTGAAGGAGGCTGCGGCCAAGGATGCGTTGAACCTCTGGATCCTGCGGGGCGACGAGAAGAGCGAAACGGGCGGCTTTTTCGGCCTCGGCGTAGCGACCCGCAAAGTCGAGGGCACGAGCTTTCAGTTTACGGGCTTCGGGGTCGTCTTTATTCCACCAGAGGGCTTGGGTGGCTGCAATCAGGGGGCGATTGTTCCCGCGTGGAGGCCAAAGTTTTTCTTCCTCCGCAAAAGTGAGGAAAGGGAAAAGAGTGGCAAAGAGAAAAAGCGAGAGTTTCATGCCGTTTCGAATCGGCGTTGATTTTAAAGGAGAGTGGCTTGGGAGGCGGGTGGCTTGAGGCCGAGAACTTCGTAGGCGCGGGGCAAAGCGACGCGTCCCTGCTGGGTGCGTTGAAGGTAGCCCTCGAGAATCAGGTAAGGTTCATGAACCTCTTCGAGAGTACCAGGCTCTTCTCCCACCGAGGCGGCGAGGGAGTGGAGGCCGGCGGGACCGCCTTTTAGTTTTCCGGTGAGGGCTTGGAGAAGGCGTTTATCCATTTCATCCAAACCGTGCTGGTCGATTTCAAGCATTTCCAAAGCGGCAATGGCGGTGGGGGCGGAGGCGATGCCTTGGGTTCGGGCGAGAGCGTAGTCGCGGACCCAGCGGAGAAGATTGTTGGCGATACGGGGGGTGCCACGGCATCGGCGAGCGATTTCGGGGGCGGCGGCGTCCTCCAGTTGCACGCCGAGGAGGGAGGCGGAGCGGCGGACGATGGAGGTCAGATCCTCGACGGAGTAGTAGTCGAGGCGGTGGGCGACACCAAAGCGGGAGCGAAGAGGGGCGCTGAGGAGGCCCGCACGGGTGGTGGCACCGATGAGGGTGAAGCGAGGAAGATTGAGGCGGACGGAGCGGGCGGCGGGGCCTTGATCAATGACGATATCGATTCGAAAATCTTCGACGGCGGGATAGAGGTACTCTTCGATCACTTTGGAGAGGCGGTGGATTTCGTCGATGAAGAGGATATCGCCCTCCTGCAGACCGGTGAGGAGACCGGCGAGGTCACCTGCTTTTTCGATGGCCGGACCGGAAGTGGTGCGGACGGTGGCGTTCATTTCCGCTCCGAGAATGTGAGCGAGCGTGGTTTTGCCGAGGCCGGGGGGGCCACTGAGGAGGAGGTGATCGAGGGGTTGCGATCGGGCGCGGGCGGAGTCGAGAAGGATTCCGAGCCGGTCCTTGAGTTTGGGTTGGCCGGTGAAGTCGGCCAGTCGGGAGGGGCGGAGGGAGAGGTCGACGGCGTCGCTCGGTTGGGCATTCAGCTTTTCGAGGGGCTTGGCGGACATAAGGGGAGGATGGCGAAAGGAGGAAAGTTTGAAAGTGGGAAGGTGACCCGCTATGCCCACTGGAGATGCAAGCAACCTGGGCGGCGGTTTTTGATTGGGACGGGGTGATTTTGGATAGTTCGCGTCACCACGAGGAGAGTTGGGAGCGTTTGGCGAAGGAGCTGGGCAGGGTGTTGCCGGAGGGACATTTCTTGAGGGGGTTTGGGCGAAGGAATATTGAAATTATGAGGGATATGCTGAAGTGGTCGGAGAGTGTGGAAGAGATCGATGCTTTGAGCCGGCGCAAAGAGGAGTTGTATCGCGAGGTGGTGCAGGAGCGGGGAATCGAACCATTGCCGGGAGTGAAGTGTTGGCTGGAGCGGTTGGAGAGGGAGGGAATCCGATGTGGGATTGGTTCTTCGACGGAGGACAAGAATGTGAAGTTGGGATTAGGGCTGCTGGGATTGGAGAGGTTTTTTCGGACGGCGGTGACGGCGGGTGATGTGAAGCGGGGGAAACCGGCGCCGGATGTTTTTTTAGAGGTGGCAAGAAGGTTGGAGGCTAGGCCACAGCAGTGTGTGGTTTTTGAAGACGCCCCAGCGGGGGTAGAGGCGGGGCGGGCGGCAGGGATGCGAGTCGTAGGAGTGACGACCACCCATCCGGGGGGGCATTTAGAGGGGGTGGATCGGGAGGTGGAGCGGTTGGATGAGTTGCAAGTGAGCGAGTTATCGGAGTGGTTTGGGCGGTCGGCTTGATGCGGGCAGGGGCGTTGCCTAGAACGGAGGGATGGGGAGGGTTTTGCATCTGGCCGGGAAAGTGGGAGCCGTTTTTACGGATTCCTGTCGGACGGCGGGGGCGGTCTTTCTTCTTTTGGGGGATACGTTGCGCAGCATGGTGCAGTATCGGCTACGGTGGGATCAGATTTTCGAGCAGATGTATTTCATTGGAATTCGTTCCCAGGTCGTTGTTTTGACGACGGGGGCTTTTACGGGGGCGGTGTTTGCCGCCCAGGTTTGGTTTCAGTTCAAACGTTTCGGCATGGAGTCGGCAATCGGGCCGACCGTCTCGATTGCGATGTGTCGGGAGTTGGGCCCCGTGTTGTGTTGTTTGCTTTTGGCGGGGAGGGTGGGGGCGGCGATGGCAGCGGAGTTAAGCTCGATGAAAATCACGGAACAGGTGGACGCCTTGCGGGCGTTGGGGGTGTATCCGACCGAGTACCTGATTGTGCCGAGGTTTTTGGCTTTGGTGATATCGGCACCCATTTTGACCGGATTGGCGTTGGTCACCGGAATTGGGTGCGGATACTTTGTGGCGGTGAAAATCTTTGGGGTGGACGGGGCTTATTATTGGGACAACACGATTAAGTTTACCGACAGCAAGGATGTGTTCATTGCCCTGATTAAGTCGTTTATTTTTGCGATCATTATTTCGGCGATTGCTTGTCATAAGGGAATGAACTGTCCCCCGGGGACGGCGGGGGTGGGAAAGACGACGACGGAGGCGGTGGTGAATGCATCCCTCTGCTTATTGATTGTAAATTTTTTCCTCACCGTGCTGCTCAACGCCTTGCTCTACTCCAACTAGGACCCCGCCATGCTTGAACTTCAAGGAATCCGGAAAAGCATGGGGGGGCAGGAGGTGTTGCGAGGGGTGAATTTGCGGGTGGGGCCGGCGGAGCGAGTGGTGGTGATCGGGCGAAGTGGCTGTGGCAAGAGCGTGATGTTGCGGTTGATCATGGGCTTGTTGCAGCCGGAGGCGGGGAGTGTGGTTTTCGAGGGCAAGAAACTGACGGGTTTAAGTGAGGAGGAGTGGAACCCATATCGGCGAAAGATCGGAATGCTTTTTCAAGGGGCGGCACTGTTTGATTCCTTGTCGGTCTTTGCCAACTTGGCTTTTCCGTTGCGGGAGCAGGGAGAGAGGAGTGAAGAGGTATTGCGACAAAAAGTGGCGGAAGCGCTTCGGATCGTTTCTTTAAGTGGAACGGAGGAGAAGATGCCGGCGGAGTTGAGTGGCGGGATGAAGAAAAGGGCGGCGTTGGCCCGAGCGATCATTTCGCGGCCGGAGATCATGTTGTATGACGAGCCGACAACTGGGTTAGATCCGATTGTGGCGGACAGCATCAATCGCTTGATTTTGCATTTGGGGAAGATGTTTGGCATGGCTTCGATCGTGGTGACGCACGATATGGTGAGTGCCCGGATGGTGGGGGATCGAATTTCCTATTTGCATGAGGGAAAGATTTACTTTGAGGGAACTCCCGATCAGGTGGATCATTGTCAGGATCCGCTGGTGCGCGACTTTGTTCGGGGGCATGCTGAAGGAATCGGAATTACGGGATAAGAAAGGAGATTTATGAAAGAGAGCAGACTTGAGACCAAGGTGGGAATTTTCGTGCTTGCCGGCTTGCTGGCGATGGCAGGTTTGACCGTGGCCTTTGGAAAGTTGGGAAATTATTTCCGTAAAACTTATCCGGTCTTGGTGGAGTTTGAGGACGCGCGAGATATTCTGAAGAATTCGAAAGTGCTTTTGCGGGGGGCCCAAATTGGGATTGTGGCGGACACTCCCATCTATCGGGTTGGGCAAAATTACGTGGAGTTGACCTTGCGGATTGATGACGGGACGCAGCTGCCGACCCATTCGAAATTTCGAATCGATCAGTATGGCATGCTGGGGGATCGATTTGTGCGGGTCGTGCCGCCGGAAACGTTGGACGGAACCTTTATTCAGGCGGGGGAGAGAGTAAAGGGGGAGCAGGAAGCGGGTCTGAATGCGATGCTGGCCTCGGCGGGGCCGGCGTTGGATGAGATTCGGTCGGCCGCGCGCAGGGTGGATGGGTTTGCCAAGTCGGCGCAGGAGTTGTTGGACGAGGCAAAGAACGGCAAGGGGCCCTTATACACGATGATGAAGGATGAAAAGATGGCTCAGGACATGAAAAACCTGATGGCGAATTTGCGGAAGCACGGAGTCCTCTTTTACAGCGATGATTCGGCGAAGGGGAATGAGGATCAGGCCAAGAAGTCGGGAAAAAAAACCGCACCGATTGGGCGTTCTCGTCCGTGAGCGGCGGAGCTGGGGCGATTCTTTTGGCGGCCGGGCAGGGTCGTCGGTTAGGGCATGATAAATCGATGACGGCCATCGCGGGTCGACCCGTGTTGGCGTACGGACTGGAGGTTTTACTCAAGAGCAGGGGGATCGAGAAGGTGGTGGTGACGGTGAGGGAGGATGTGAGAAAGGATGCGGCCGATTGGGTTGGGAAAAATCTTGGCTCGGAGGCCAAGAGAGTAGAGGTCATCGTGGGTGGGCGGGAGCGGCAAGATTCGGTTGGGGAGGGGCTCAAGGTTTTGGGAAGTGGGGTGGAGTGGGCGGTGGTGCACGATGCGGCTCGGGTTTTGACAAGTGTGGGGCTGATCGAAAAAGTCATTCAAGGGGCGCAGGGGGTGGGGGCGGCGGCGGCGGCCCGAAAGATGAGTGATACGGTCCGGCAAGCGGATGGGCAGGGAAAAACGATCAAACTTTTGGACCGTGAGGGTTTGTGGAGAATGGAGACGCCCCAGGTGGTACGGGCGGAGGTGCTGCGGGCTGGCTTAGAACGAGCGCGAGCGGAGGGCATGACCTTGACCGATTGTTTGGCGGCGGCGGAGTTGGCCGGGGTGACGGGATTTTTGGTTGAGGCAGACGAGCCAAATTTGAAGATAACCGTGCCGTCCGATTGGGAGCTGGCGGAGGCTTGGCTGGGGTTGAAAAAAAAGTAGCTGGCGCTGACGGGATTCGAACCCGTGTATGGTCCTTGAAAGGGACCTGTCCTAGGCCTCTAGACGACAGCGCCAAGAAGGGAAAAGAGTATCGCGCCGCTGGATTAGGCCAAGGCAAAGGTTCGTCAGGGTGCATAAATATATCGATGTATCATGATATGCTGATATATTAGTGGACAGGGGGTAGTTTTTCTCTAAGCTGTTGTCATGGAAACAAGGGAACGAATCGTCCTGCGGAGGAGCCAGCTGGAAAAAGCGCTGGGGGAGCGGATTGTGATGATGGACGGGGCGATGGGGACAATGATTCAAGGGCATAAGTTGGGGGAAAAGGATTTTCGTGGGGAGCGATATGCCCGGCATCCCAGTGACCTGAAGGGGAATAACGACCTGCTTTCGATCACCCGTCCCGACGTCATTGGGGGAATTCACCGCGCCTATTTAGAGGCGGGGGCAGGGATCATCGAGACCAATACCTTCAACGCGACCTCCATCTCGCAAGCGGATTATGGGTTAGAGGCTTCGGTTCGGGATATCAATTTGGCGGCGGCACGGCTGGCCCGCCAAGTTACGGATGATTATCTGAAGGCAAATCCGGGAAAGGTGGCCTGGGTGGCGGGAGCGGTGGGCCCGACGAACCGCACGGCCTCGATGTCGCCCGATGTGAATCGACCGGAGTATCGGGCGGTGACCTTCACGCAGTTGGCCCAAGCGTATGGGGAGCAGGTTCGTGCCTTGATCGAGGGAGGGGTGGATGTGCTCTTGCCGGAGACGACTTTTGACACGCTGAATTTGAAAGCGGCTTTGTGGGCGATGGAGGAGGTGTTTGATGAGTTGGGATATCGGTTGCCGGTGATGATTTCGGTCACGATCACGGATGCATCGGGTCGGACACTCTCGGGTCAGACCACGGAGGCTTTTTGGCATTCGATTCGGCATGCGCGCCCATTCAGTGTTGGGATCAATTGTGCTTTGGGGCCGAAGGAGATGAGGCCGTACATGGCAACGCTTTCTCGGATCGCAGATTGTTATGTCAGTTGTTATCCCAACGCGGGATTACCCAATGCGTTTGGCGGCTACGACGAGACACCGGAGCAGATGGCGGAGGTATTGGGGGAGTTTGCTCAGGCAGGATTTCTCAACATGGTGGGGGGTTGTTGTGGAACGACCCCGGACCATATTGCGGTCATCGGTCAAGCGGTGGGGAAAGCGAAGCCACGAGCGATTGTCACGAAGAGTCGCGAGACCGTCTTCGCCGGGTTAGAGCCGTACGCGATTGGCACCGGGGGATCGTTCACGGCCATTGGCGAGAGGACGAATGTGACGGGGTCCCCTAAATTTTCGGCCTTAATCAAGGAGGAGAAGTTTGAGGAGGCGGTGGCCGTAGCTCGTCAACAGGTGGAGGCGGGGGCGAATCTGATCGACCTGAACTTTGACGAGGCGCTTTTGGATGGCGAAGCGAGTATGGCCCGGTTTTTGAACCTGATCGGGAGCGAGCCGGAGATTTCGCGCGTTCCTTTTATCATCGACAGTTCGAAGTGGTCGGTTTTAGAAGCGGGGTTGCAGTGTGTGCAGGGAAAAGTGGTGGTGAATTCGATCAGTTTG
>LIBO01000042.1 GCA_001438005.1 Verrucomicrobia subdivision 6 bacterium BACL9 MAG-120507-bin52
GGGTTGGCGCCTGCGCGTGAGGGAAAGCTTTGGGGATTAATTGATCGAAATGGAGATTGGGTGGTGAGGCCCTACTTTTCCGATGTGCGCCCCTTGCGGGAGGGGGTGGCGGCGGTTCAGTTAGGGGGGCAACCGAGTATCGTGGATAAAACCGACTATTTTGGTGGGGTGGTGGGGTTGGAGATGGCGCCACCGTTGGGGGATCGGATGGCGCCGGCGGCGGTGGGTGGGAAATGGGGTTTGGTGGATGGGAGGGGAAATTTCTTGATCGAGCCTAAATTTGAGGAGTTGGGGGATTCCAGTGAGGGTTTGATTCCTGCACGATCGGGTTCGGTCTGGGGGTATGTGGATGCCAAGGGGGATTGGGAAATTGAGCCTCAGTTTTTGCGGGCAAAGAATTTTAAAGAAGGTTGGGCGGAGGTGAGCGCCGCCAACGGAAAAGACGGGTGGGTCAACCCGGAGGGAAAATTTGCGGCGCGTAAGCCTGCTCGCGTGGGAGATCTCGCCACCGCTGCCGGCCAATAGTTTAAGGGTTGAGGCTAAAGAGCAATCGCTTGCCCTTGGCGGGCAAAGGCGACAGGAATTCCAGAGGAGTGAGCTGTCTTTTGAAACCCTTTTTCGAGTTGGGCGAGAGTGGCATCGGAGTGGGTGGGGTCGAAGTGGGTGATGAGGAGGCGACGGGCACCAGCCGCGATGGCCTCTTGTAGGCACAGTTCGGGCGTGCCGTGGCCCCAGCCGATTCGTTGGGCATGTTCAGCGGGGGTGTACTGCCCGTCGCAGATGAGGAGATCGGTTTCGTGGGCGAGTTCGCGAATGGGGCTGGGGGCGGAGGGCGTGGGTTCATGATCGGAGGCAAAAACAAAGGAGCAGTTTTTCCCTCCAGGGGAACCCTGGACACGGTAGGCCAGGCAACCCCCCGGGTGGGAAACGGCGGCGGCGTGGATTTCCAGAGAGTTGGAGCCATGGGAAAGTTGGAGCGGGTGGCCGGGTTGGATTTCGTGAAAAATAATTTTAGCGCGAAGCATGGGAAATCCGGCCGGAAAAAAGGGCTCACTTTGTTGAGCATGGAGGGAGCGTTCGATCAGATTGCCCGCGTGAGCACCGGGAAGGCGGGGGGAGTAGATGGTGATCTCGGTTCCCGGTTGAAAGGCGGGTGTGAAAAAAGGGAAACCTTGCAAATGATCCCAGTGGGAGTGGGTAAAAAGAAAGGTAAACGAGCGGCGACCTTGGGCGGCCCATTCGAGGCCGGCTTGGCGGAGGCCAGAGCCGGCGTCGAAGATGAGAAGGTTTTCTTTCCCCCAATCCAAGCTGAGGCAAGTGGTGTCGCCCCCAAACTCTTGCGTGGGAATGGATGAAGTTGATGGGGTGGGGATGCTCCCACGGGTGCCCCAGAAGTGCAGTTTCATCACCCTCCTTTTTGGACGGGAAGGGGACGTGCGAGAAGCAGTATATTTTTTCCGCCGACGCGTTTGCGCTCGATCCTGGCGAACCCCTTTTGCATCAGGAGCATGCCCCATCCTCCTTGGCCGATCTCGCCGGGCTGGCGACGGGGGGCGTGTTCGGGGATGAAAGCTTTGCCGTGGTCGGAAATACGAAAGATGAGCTCTTGGGGGGTCGTTTCCACATCGATCCGAACCGTACCTGGGCGGGCCGAGTAGGAGTGAAGATGAATATTGGCTAAGGCCTCATCAAATCCGGCCAGAATTTCGCTGATCGCGGTGGAGTCAAATCCGACGGTTTGGGCCCATCGTTCGGCCAAGGAGCGGAGGCCGTGCAGGCGAGGTGGAGCGAGTTCGATTTCCGTCGAGGTTTCGGGGCGGGAAATTTCCTCGGACACAAAGGGTATTAATCGTTGGGCACGGGGGCAGGGACAACTTGGTCGGTTTTGAGGATACTCTCCTCCGAGGGGAGGCGTGGAACGGGCCCACCCCAAAGGAGGCGCCAAGGCTTGCGGGCAACCGTTCCCATGAAAGTTTTCGCGTAGGTCGCGACTACTTTAAAGTTTTCCAAAACATTTTTGATATCGAGGACGGCTTGGGTGACGGCCGTTTCATTTTTGGTGAGGAGGGTATTGACCCCATCGAGCAAGGATTTGCCGGAAGTGAGCACCTCATCCAGATTGGCCGAGTGTTTTGCGTAGATGACTGCGCCCGGCGGGAGTGGAGGGTTGACGATGGGGCCGGGTTCCAAGTTGAGGTACTTTTCCGCCAAAACCGTATCGGAGATTACCGCGGCCACCGTGCCGGACCGAATGGTGGGCAAGGGATGACGGATTTCGGCCACGACACGAATTAAGCAGCCGGGGGATTCTTTCAGGCGCTCCTCATCGGTCAAAGGACGAATGGATCGGATGCGGCCGGCGATCGTTCCGGCGTAACGGACTTGGGCCTGACGATCGAGTCCGACCGCGCTGGGCAGGTCGATGGTTAAGACGGCTTTGGGGCGGTTCAGATCGGTTCCGGAGATGGCCAAGGAGAGTGCGCCGAGAAGAACCAAGCTGCAAAGAATGACGGCGGCAGCGATGAGGAAGTCGGAACGCACTTTTTTCATAATGACAAGTTGACCATTCAGCCCTCTTGTAGGAGGTGTTTCAAGTAATCATCTTGGGAGAGGCGGAACGCGATGGGTCCGTCGGCCTCCCCGCGGACGAATTGCTGCAGGAAAGGATCGGGGTTGGCGCGGATTTCCTCGGGCGTGCCCTCGGCGATAATCTCCCCTTGGCGAGGTCCGTTGCCCAGCATGAGCATGTGGGTGGCGATGCGAAAGCAGCTGGTCATATCGTGGCTGACGACCACCGCGGTGACGCCGATCTTGCGCGTGCTATCGAGGGTCAGCTGATCGACCACCGCGGTCATGACGGGATCGAGGCCAGAGGTGGGTTCGTCGCTAAAGAGGAGTTCGGGATCGAGGGCGAGGGCGCGGGCGAGGCCGACTCGTTTGCGCATGCCTCCGCTGAGTTCGGAGGGTTTGAAGTTTTCGAAACCAGTCAAGCCGACCAGCTCCAGTTTCATTTTGACGATCATTTCGATGAGGGAGGGGTCGACTTGGCTATGCTCGAGAAGAGGCAGGGCGATATTTTCGCCCACGGTCATGGATTGGAAAAGGGCACCAAACTGGAAGTTCATTCCGAACCGAAGTCGGATACGGTCGAGCTCTTGAGGGGATGCTTGGGTGATGTCCTCCCCGAAAAGGTGAACGGAGCCAGAGGTGGGTTTTTGGGCGCCGATCAGAATTCGCAGGAGAGTGGTTTTTCCGCAACCGCTGCCACCCATGATGACAAAGGTTTCGCCTTTCCGGACTTTGAAATTGAGGCCGTTGAGGACGGCCCGTCCGTTGTAGCGTTGCACCAGATCCTTGACCTCGAGGATGACATCGGAGGCGGGCTGACTTTTTTTCGGGGCGGGGCTCATAGGGCAAAGAAGAAAAGGCCGGTGAGAATGGCATCCGCGATAATGATCCAGAGGATGGAGTAGACCACGGCCGAGGTGGTGGCGCGGCCGACTCCCTCCGCCCCGCCTTCCACATTCAATCCCTGGTAGCAGGCGATGGTGATGAGAATGTGGGCAAAGACGGCTGTTTTGATGATGCCGGAGTAGAGGTCCCACAGTTCGGGTCGTTGCATGGATCGAATAATATAAAAGGAGCTGGGCATACCCAACTCGATTGTGCAGACCGCCCGCCGACGAGGCCGATGCATGTGCCCAGGATGGTCATACAGGGGAGCATGATCATGAGGGCAATAAAGCGGGGAACGACGAGGTAGCGGATCGGATCGATGGCCATGACGCGAAGGGCTTCGATCTCCTCATTGACCTTCATCGTGCCGAGTTCGGCCGCCACGGCGGATCCGCTGCGACCCACAACAATGATAGCCACAAGAAGAGGGCCTAGTTCACGCATGAGGCTGAGAGAGACAAGATCGGGAATAAAACTGTCCGCCCCCATTTTACCAAGTTCAGTCGAGCTTTGCATGGCGAGGATGAAACCCACGCTAAGAGAGACGAGACTGGCCATGGGAATGGCTTGCACACCGATACGGATGATTTGGGCGAGGATCTGGGAGGGAATAAGGATTCCTGGTTTGGTGAATCCGTACAGAATCCAGCCAAGAATGCGAAGATTGAGCAGGCCGTAGGTAAGACGGGAGCCCCCCGCGTTGAGCAGAGTTTCGAACGAGAATTTCAAGCGGAACCCGAGGTCAGGGCCTGACAAGCAACGGCTTGGTCGGGGTAGATGGTAAACACCTCGCTCAGTCGCACGAGATCGAAGGAGCTACGAACGCGTGGGACAAGAGAGCAGATGGCAAATTTTCCGGAGAAGGCTTTCGCGCTTTGATAATATTCGATCAGGGTGGCGAGGCCCGAGGAGTCGACATAGGCCACGGCGGCGAAGTCCAAAAGAAGTTGGGGTGTTTTATTTTTCGCTTTCTCGCGGAGAGCCGTGCGCAATTTGGGGGATTGATTGAGATCGATCTCACCCGAAAGCGTAAGGATCGTGATCGAACCCTCGGTTTTTTCCACCATCTCCATTGCGAGAAATCATAAGCGAGTTGGGCTGAAACCCAAGCGCAAAGGGAATCGTTTTAAGCTGGAGATTCGAATGTTTCGGTGAGATGTTACGCGTGTGGATTTTCCCAGCCTTTTTCGTGCCCCACCGATGGATCCTTTACTGAAGATTGTCTCAGGTGTGCCGATTTTTCGCGAATGCACTCGGGTGGAGTTGGAGGCTCTCAAGTTGCACCTGCATGAGCGACACTTTCTGGCGGGGGAGATTGTCTTTGATGAGGGAGAGGATGGGGAAGGCATGTATGTGGTGATTCGTGGCAAGCTTCGGGCGAATCGAAAAGGGCTTTTGAGTAAGAAAGTTTTAGGCGTGATTCAACCGGGGGAATCCTTTGGGGAAATGGCGTTGTTGGGTTCTGGACCACGAATGGCCACGGTGGTCGCAGAAGAGGACACCACCGTTTTGGCCATGTTTCGTCCAGAGCTGGTCGCCTTGGCTCAGGCGAGGCCGCGGCTCGGATATAAAATTGCGATGGGGGTTGCGTTTGTCCTGGAACTACGATTACGGCGTGTGGCGGAAGGGCACTCCCCCGAACCCTCCTCCACGTGAACGCAGAACGCACGACGGAACGCTCTTTGGAGCACCCGATCATTTGGATTGCGGTGATCGCCGGTTCGTTGGGTTCGATTCTTCTTTTGAAAGCGGTGGCCTGGTTGGCCTTTCCTCTGATTTTAGCGGTGGTGCTTTACTACTTGGTGCAGCCCTTGCTCCAGCGTTTGCAGTTGGCCGGAGTGACCACGGCCCAAGCGTTAGGAATCTTCTTGGGTGCGGCCATCATCCTGACTCTGATTTTTTCGCTGACCATTCTGCCGTCGATGTTAAGTTCACTTTCCAATTTCCAAGACCAGATTCCGACCTACTGGGATAGGCTGCAAGGGGTGATTCGGGACAATCTTTTGGCTTTGGAGGGGCGTTTTGCCTTTGCCAAAAACGCTAATTTGGCCGATAGCCTACAGGAGCAGCTGAATCTGTTTTTAGCGGGTGCGGGCAAAGAGTATGTGGGGGATGTGGCCCTCTTTCTTTTGCACTGGTTGCCCAGTCTTTTGTTGGTGCCGTTTCTGACCTTCTTTTTTCTGCGGGATGGGACGGCCTTTCATCGCTTAGTTCTGCGAGCGGTGCCAAACGCCTTTTTTGAAAAGACGCTCCTCCTCTTCGATCGGATGGATCAGCAGATGCGAGCCTACTTTCGAGGAATGTTCGGCTTAACCATGCTGGACACGGTGAGTCTGGGATTGGGTTTATGGTTTTTGGGACGTGGCGCGGGAATCTTTGGTTTTTGGGATGCGATGGCTTTGGGGTTGATCTGTGCGGTCTTTGCCTGGGTGCCCTATATCGGCTCGGGGTTGGGCGGGCTCTTGGCGGTGGCGACGGTGGCGGTGAAGGCGCCCCAATCCAGTGGTCTTATGTTGGCCGTGGTGGTTCTCTTTTTGGGAGTGCGACTGTTGGATGAGTTTCTTTATACCCCGATCACGGTGGGACGGGCGTTGCGCATGCATCCCTTAATCACGGTGATGATGATTTTTTCGGGGGGAATGTTGGGCGGGGTGTACGGGCTACTTTTAGCGATGCCCCTTTTAGGGATTTTCACCGTTCTCGGACAAATGTTTGCCGAGGTTTGGTTTGATCCCCGCTTGCGGGCTCGATATCACGCCCGCGGAATGCTGGAAAAGAAGTTGGCCTCGAAAGACTTAGGAATCTAAAGGGTAGGCAAGAGTTGGGCGGGAAACTTGCCCCCGAGGAGTCGGCTTGGCAGAGTGGTGGGATGGTCAAATCAAAAACAAAAAAGGCTGGCACCAAGAAATCATCAGGCAAAGAGAGGCATCACCTTCAAGAGGTGATTTCTCATGCGGAGGAGTTGTTGGAATCGACCGCGGGGGAGTTGGGGGAAAAAGCGAGGGAGGTGCGCCAGCAGCTGGTGCAAAAGATTGCCGCGGCGAAAGAGCGCTTTGCAGATTTCGATGATGTGAAGGAAGCGGCCGAGGAGGGAGTGAAGGAGGCGGATCGAATGATCCGCAAGCATCCTTATGAGTCGGTCGGGGTGGCTTTGGTGGCGGGGCTAGTAATCGGCGCCCTGCTCACTCGTCGCTAGGAGCTTTATGATTTCTGCTCTGCGCGACCTAGCTTTGACTTCCATTCAGGTGGTGGAGAAGCGGCTTCGTTTACTGGCGGCGGAGTTGCAGGAGGAAAAGTGGCGGGCGGTAGAGGCGGTTCTTTGGTTGGCGGTAGCACTGGGATTAGGAATTTTGGCCCTTCTCGTCGCCTCTTTGGCGGTGGTTTTATCGGTTTGGCCTGATCCGCAAGCGAGGATTCTCGCATTGGTGGCGTTGGCTTTGTTGTACGGGTTAGGAGCCCTCGGGGCGTTTTTGCGATTGCGAAAGAGAGTCTTGGGGGAGGGGATGCCTTTTGCCGATACGGTGGCGGAATTCGAGAGGGACCGGGAATGGCTGAGCTCCCGGCGCTGACGCGGGCGCGGGAAATCCGCCAGGCGTGTCAGGCTTCCTCCCAGAGGGCGACTCTGGATTTTCAGAAGGCTTGTGCTGAGGCCTCAAGCATCGGGGTTTGGCTCGACGAGGGGGAGCAGGTGTGGCGTTTGAGCCGACAGTGGGGCGGACCGGTGCTCGGACTGGTCTCTCTTTTTTTGGGCAGTAAAAAAACAGCGATGGCCCCCTTGGGATGGGTGGGGAAATCATTCGCTCTCTACCGATTGGTTCAGGAAGTGCGAAAATTTTGGTCACGCAAAAGTTTGTAAGGAGGTTTTCTCTATGAGACTGGTGATTAAGATCGGGAGTAGCCTGCTGGCGGCACGAACCGGGGGGTTAGCCGAAGCCCAGTTGCGGAAGTGGGCCAAGCAGATCGCGGCACTGCGTCGTGCCGGGCATGAGGTGATTCTGGTCAGTTCAGGTGCGATTCGTGCAGGCATGGTCGCGCTGGGTTGGAAGCAGAGGCCGACGTCGCGTCCCCAAATGCAGGCCTGTGCGACGATC
>LIBO01000043.1 GCA_001438005.1 Verrucomicrobia subdivision 6 bacterium BACL9 MAG-120507-bin52
GTGAGGATGCCGAGGGAATCATTGAGGAGGTCGCATCTATTCAGGGCGTTGAGGTAGGTTCTCTCTTTGAATTCATGCCGGACGGCGGGCTCCGTGTCAGTCTTCGGAGTAAAGGAAAAGTGGACGTCAACGCCATCGCCTCCTCTTTCGGTGGCGGTGGCCATAAAGCCGCTGCTGGAATTCGCTTTGCCAAAGATGCCGAAAAGAATCGCGATCTCGTTCTCGCCGCCATCTCCCATTCGGTTGCCTCTCTCTAAGATTAGCCTTCCCCCAGCCTTGCTATTCCTGCCCATTCTTACCATTCTTTCTCCCTAACCTTTGGTTCCAACCCAAACCTATGATCCCTCAACTCGACGGCCTGCTCTTGGTCGATAAACCTCCCGGCCGCACCTCCCACGACATCGTCGACTTCGTCCGCCGCCGCTTCCATCAACGCAAAGTTGGCCACTGTGGCACGCTCGACCCTATCGCCACCGGCCTCCTCATGCTCGTCGTCGGTCGAGCCACCCGCGTCCAAGACCTGCTCATGGCCGAAGACAAGGAGTACGAAGGAACTCTCAAACTCGGCGAAACCACCGATACCCAAGACGCGGCCGGAAAAGTGCTCGAGTCCCGCCCCGTCCCCCCGCTCGACCCCCCCGCCATTCAGGCCGCCTTCGAAAAGTTTGCCGGGGAGTTCGATCAGATCCCTCCCATGGTCTCCGCTATCAAAAAAGATGGCGTCCCCCTCTACAAACTGGCTCGAGAGGGCAAGACGATCGATCGTCCTCCCCGCCGCGTTCGCATCGACAAATATGAGATCCTCGAGATCGCCCTCCCCACCGTCCGATTCAAAATTCACTGCACCAAAGGTTTCTATGTCCGCACCTACTGTCACGATCTCGGCGCACTTCTCGGAGCCGGGGGCCACATGTCCGCCCTCATCCGCACTCGCTCGGGCAATTTCGAGCTCAGCAAAGCCGTCCGCTGGGCGGATCTGGAAACCGCCGAGGGGGTCGACTACCTCGCCCGCCACCTCATCTCGTTACCCGAGATCTCTCGCATCCGTCGCACGTGAATCGAGTCGACTCTCTCTCCCCATCCCCCTTGGGGAACTCCATCCGGCACCTTGCCCTTGGTTTTTTTGACGGCCTCCACCTCGGCCATCAACGGGTCATTTTCGGAGGAACCATTCCCCACCTCCCGAACGCCACCGCCGTTCTCACCTTTCGGGATCATCCTCTCTCCATTTTGCATCCTGAAAAACACCCCGCCCTCATCACCGGCCTGCCCCATAAGCTCCGCCTTCTCGATCGCTGGCAAATCAATCTGACCATTGCCCTGCCTTTCGACTCCGAGCGATCACAACAATCACCCGCCGCCTTTCTCGAGGAACTCACCCTTGCTTTCCCCGCCCTGCAAACCGTCTCGGTCGGCCCCAACTGGCGCTTCGGGAACAAGCGCTCGGGAGATGTCCCGATGCTGTCCGACTGGTGCGAACAATCTTCCATCACCCTCGATAACCCCGCCCCCGTCCTCTACGAAGGAGAGCGTATCAGTAGCAGCCGCATCCGTGCCGCCATTCAATCCGGCAAACTCACCGACGCCTCCGCGATGTTGGGCCGCCCGTTTACTATTCTTGGAAGAGTCAAAACGGGCGAGGGGCGAGGCCACGATCTTGGCTATCCCACCGCGAACTTGGCGACCGAAGATGAGTGCCTTCCTCCGAACGGTGTGTACGCCGGTCGGGCTTGTCTGGCCGACGGCTCATTTCATCTTGCCGCCATCAATCTAGGCACCTGCCCCACGTTCGGAGGTAAAAACCGCAATATCGAAGCCCACCTGCCCAAATTTTCCGGCCAACTCGTCGGCCAGGAGATCGACTTAGAATTTCATCGTTATCTTCGTCCCGAAAAGAAGTTTCCCGACGCCCGCTCCCTCTCCGATCAGATCCGGAAGGACGTTGAGGCAGTCCTTACCTCAACCTAGACTTTCGAAAACTCCGACTCGTGGCGGATGTCCTGCCCCGTGTATAAATAGTAAACCTGCTCCGCAATATTCTTGGCGTGATCCGCCGCCCGCTCGAAAAACCGAGCCACCAGCATCAAATTAAGAGCCCGCGTGATCGTTTTTGGGCTCTCCACCATAAAACAGGTCAGTTCCCGCTCGAGCTGCCGATTAATGTCATCCACTCTCACATCCATCTTGATAATATCGGCACACTTTTCTGGCGTAATTTCCACAAAAGCATCCGTGGCCCCACGGATCATGGCCAACACATCCGCACCCATTCTGGGAATATCCAAAAGCGGTTTCAGCGGTGGCTCATCCATCAAAATCAAACTACGCCGGGCGATCGAAACCGCTTGATCCCCAATCCGCTCCAAATCGCTCGAGAGTTTGGAGGCCGCCAGCATCAAGCGACAAGCCAATGCCACCGGGGCTTGGGTGGCCATAAATCCTGCGACCAACTCATCCACCTCCACTTCTAGTCGATCAATCTCCTTATCGTCCTGAATCGCTTTGTTTGCTTTTTCCGCACTTCGCTCCACCAAAGATTCCAAAGCCAACTGCAAATTGGTGTGAGCCAGACTGGCCATTTTCAGCAAGGTCTCTCGCAGGACCAGCAGGTCGCCTCGAAAGTAACTTCGCACCCTCTCTAGCTTTTCCTCGGTCGCCTCCAAAATAGGGGCATTCATCACTTAACTGCTACTCCCTCGGGGGGGAATGTCAACGGGTTGTTCCCACTATCCGAATCTGCCCGAGATATAATCCTCCGTCTGGGGCTTGGCCGGATTGGTAAACATCCGGTTCGTCTCCCCAAACTCAATCAACTCGCCCAAATACATAAATGCGGTCATGTCGGAGATACGCCCCGCTTGCTGGAGGTTGTGGGTCACGATCATCACCGTGACCCGTTTTTTTAATTCCACAATCAGCTCCTCAATCTTCGACGTGGCAATCGGATCCAGCGCACTGGTCGGTTCATCGAACAGAACCACGTCCGGATCGGTCGCAATCGCCCGGGCAATACACAGTCTCTGCTGTTGCCCCCCCGAAAGATTGTGCGCCATCTGATGCAATCGGTTCTTCGCCTCATCCCAAAGGGCCGCCTCCCGCAGGGCCTTCTCCACTTTTTCATCCAGCTCTCTCCTTTGATTCACCCCCTGCAAACGCAATCCGTAAGCCACATTCTCATAGATGCTTTTGGGAAATGGATTCGGTTTTTGAAAGACCATACCAAAACGCATCCGGACCTGAATGGGATCCACCTCAGGGGCGATAATATCGGTCCCATCGGGCTGCACACGAATCGCCCCCTCATAGCGGTTGCCGGGGTAGAGATCGTGCATTCGATTCATGCAACGCAATAAAGTGGTTTTGCCACAGCCCGACGGCCCGATCAAAGCGGTCACCTGCAGGGCAGGCACGTCCATCGATATACTTCGCAAAACCTGATGGTTTCCGTAAAAGAAATTCAAACCCTGGATCTGAACTTTAATCGCTGCTGGGGCATCGGAGGTTGTCGTCTCAGATCCGGCCGAGGGTTGAGGCACAGGGGGGAGGCTCACCAGGTGATATTCCTCTGGGCTCGCCGTCGGAGCAAGATCGCCGCCGCATTCATACTCAGGGTGATCACCATCAAAATGAGCCCGGCCGCGGCCGCATTCGACTGAAACTCCTCCCCGGGTCGAGAAACCCAATTAAACATCTGGATCGGCAAAGCCGTAAACGGGGAAAAAAGCCACTCGCCTGACACAAAAGGGGCGTGCGAAATCAACGGCGCCGGGGGGAGAAAAGCAATGAAGGTCAACGCCCCAATCGTAATCAATGGCGCACTCTCTCCGATCGCCCGCGACATCGCCAGGATCACTCCCGTGGCAATTCCCCCCGTCGAATAAGGGAGAAGATGGTGCCAGACCGCTTGCCACTTCGTGGCCCCCAAAGCAAAAGCCGCCTCCCGGATGCTGGAGGGAATCGTTCGCAAAGATTCCCTCGTGGCCACAATCACGATCGGTAACACCAGGCAGCCCAAGGCCAACCCTCCGGCCAAAAGACTTTGCCCAAAACGAAACTGGTAGACAAAAAGCCCCAAGGCCATCAATCCATAGAGAATCGACGGCACCCCCGCCAAATTGGCGATGTTGATCTCGACAAAATCAGTCCATCTATTTTTCGAGGCGTACTCCTCCAGATAAATCCCCGCCGCCACCCCAAAGGGAATCGCCGCACTGGCCGTGACCAACATCAAAAGCAGTGTCCCCACCCAAGCCGAGAGAATGCCCGCCTCCCCCGCCCGCCGGGACGGAAACGAACTCATAAACTGCCAGTCGATCCGCGCCAACCCGTTCATCGCTAAATTCAGCAATAAAATTCCGAGGATCCCTAAGGTCGCCAGCGTCAAAAGGAATCCCAGCCGACGAAAGTTGCGGTCGATCGTTCCTCGGCGATGCGCCCGTCCCTCCTGCTGCTTCTGGTACGGCTCAGGTCGCACGGTGAAATCTCTTTCGTAAGACATGCCCGGCCAGATTAAAGCCCAGCGTCATCAGAAATAGGACCGCGCCCGCGGCAAAGATCGACTGATAGCCAATGCTTCCATGGGGCAGATCCCCCAAGCTGACCTGCACAATAAAAGCGGTCACGGTGGCGGCCGATTCAAGCGGATTAAACGTCATCTTCGGCTGCAATCCCGCCGCAATCGCCACAATCATCGTCTCTCCCACCGCTCGGGAAATCGCGAGCACATACGCTGCGGCCAATCCGGAAAAAGCACCCGGGAAGACCACCCTGACCGCCACCCCCAGTTTCCCATCCCCCAGAGCAAACGCCCCCTCCCGCAACAGCATCGGCACACTCCGCATGGCATCTTCTCCCAAAGAGGTGACATACGGCACGATCATCACGCCCATGATCAACCCGGCACTCAACATCGAAAACTGAGGTAGATCCGGAAAGATTTTTTGCAAAATGGGCGTCAAGGTAAGGAGGGCAAAGTACCCGTACACCACCGTCGGCACCGCACTGAGCAACTCCAACATCGGCTTCACCCAATCCCTAAACTTCGGTTCGGCAAACTCGCTCAAGTAAATCGCCAAAATCGTCCCCAACGGAATCGCCACCAAAAGAGCCACTCCTGTGGTCACCAAAGTTCCCGCTAACAGCGCCCCAATCCCATATTGCGGCTGGGCAAAGAGGGGCGTCCACATCGTGTCCTGAAAAAGCCGAATCAGGGGAACTTCCCGAAAAAAGGGCCACGACTCGGTCACCAAGGTGAGGACGATGCCAAACGTCACCAAGACCGATGCCCAACCTCCCGCCCGGAGAACCCACACCATGAAACTCTCCACCGTTTTGTCCAAACGACGGGAGGATGGGGGCGGGGAAACTTCCATGCGACTACTTGGTCAGGGGTCGATCCAAAATCTCGCCAATCGGCACCGCCATATCCCCGTGCCCCGCAAACGCCGTGCCGCACTCTTTTTTCTCGAAACGTGCTTTCACGCGAACATAGGCCGCCGCGGGCAAGGGAATGTACTTCACCTCTTGGGCCAGGGTCTCGACATGCTTCAAGTAAAACTCAACGAAACTTTTCACCTCCGGTTTTTCCAAGGACTTCACATTCACGTATAAAAAAAGCGGCCGAGAGAGCGGATTGTAAACCCCCTGCAGCACCGCCTCCTCCGACGGTTTGGTGGCAGGTTTTTTCTTCTCATCCCACTCCACCGCCAAAGCCTTTAACCGTTTCTGATGCGCCACATAGTACGCAAAGCCCATATACCCCAACGCGTACTTGTCTCCCTCCACTCCTTGCACCAACACATTGTCGTCCTCACTCGCCGTGTAATCTCCCCGGCTGTCTTTGCTCTTTTGGTTGATCGCCTCCGTAAAGTAGTCAAAGGTCCCCGAGTCCGACCCCGCTCCGTACAACTTGATCGCCTTGTCGGGCCACTCCGGCCGAATCTGATTCCACTTCAGAATTTTTCCCTGCGCCGCTGGCTCCCAGATTTTTTTTAGCTCCGATACCTGGATGGAATCGACCCAATCGTTTTTTGCGTTCACCACCACCGTCAACGCATCATAGGCAATCGGGAGCTCGAGATATTCGATTCCACTTTGCTTGGCCGCGTCCATCTCCGATTGCAAAATCGGCCGGCTCGCGTTCTGTACATCCGTTTCCCCACGCGCGAACTTTTTAAACCCCCCACCCGTACCCGAAATCCCCACCGTGACCCTCGTGCCTGTCTCTTTTTGGAAATCCTCCGCCGCCCCCTCCGTGATCGGGTACACCGTGCTCGAGCCATCAATCTTCACTACCCCTCCCGCCAACGCAACCTGCCCCAGCACCGCCACGCTGCAGATCAGAGCCCCAAGAGGCTTTGGAAAATTTAAAATCATCCTATGTGCCTATGGGGTCTGCCTACTCAAGCCAAGCGATGCTTTGTGACAATATGATGTCAATTTAAATAAGTGTAAACTATTGTCTGCGAGGTATTTAGCTTTTACTGCACGGAAGGGTTAAGATGATTTGTGTTCCCTCGCCGGCTCTGCTTTTTGCCCAAACCCTGCCCTCGTGCAACTGCACCAGATGCTTCACGATCGAAAGTCCCAGACCCGTCCCCCCCTTCTCCCTCACCCGCCCCCCATCCACCCGGAAAAAACGCTCAAAAACCCGATCGACCTTGTCCTCGGGAATTCCCTCCCCCTCATCCTCCACCGTAAATTCAATCTCCCGCCCCGCCTCCCCCAGCTTTCCGGTTAACTTCACCACACTTCCCTCCGGGGCAAATCTCAGGGCATTTTCCATCAGATTGGAAAAGATCTGACCCATCCGCAACGAATCCACCTGCACCGCCGGCAACTTTTCCGGGCACTCCAACTCTAACTTCACTTTTTTAGAAGCGAAAGCCCGCCGCCAATCCTCTTGCACCTCCTGCAAAATTTCCATCGGCGGCCGCGCCATCTTCCTCAGCTCCAGCTGACCCGAATCCATTTTCGACAACTCCAGCAAATCCCCCACCAGCAAGGTCAATCGTTCGCAATTTCTTTGCAGCACCGCCCAGATCTTTTTCCCTTCCGATCCCTTCAACTGGCTCGGATCCTCCAAAGTTTCCAAATACCCCGCTAAAATGGAAAGAGGGGTTCTTAACTCATGCGAAAGATTGGTCACGAACTCCTGCCGAACCACCTCCAGTCTGCGCAATTTGGACAGATCGTGAAAAACCACCACCACACCGCTCCTTTCCTGATCTCCCTCAACAATCGCGGCCATGTTGACGGCAAACGTCTGCGCCTGCCTGCTTTCGTTCCCGGGCACCTGCACCTCTAACCCTCTCACTCCTCCGGCCTCGTTAATCTCCTCCACCGCGCGATCCACCTCCACCAATCGCGTCGCCTCCATCACCGTCCTTCCGCTTGGCAAATCCTCCAGATCAAACATCCGCAAAAACTGCCCGTTCGCTAAAACAATCTTCCCCTCCCGATCACCCACCAACACTCCTTCCGTCAAACTTCCCAAAATCGCCTGTAAATTCACCCTCTCGCTCTCCCCCTG
>LIBO01000044.1 GCA_001438005.1 Verrucomicrobia subdivision 6 bacterium BACL9 MAG-120507-bin52
TTAAAAATCTGAAAGAGAAATGCGTTGAGCAAGGGCCCTCGGGCCAGCCCAAACCCGCCCTCCTTCACGCCGAAATCTCTCGCGGGCGTAGCAGCGGAAAGAAAATCACCTCTCGGATCGAATCAGAACCCGATAAGAGCATCGCCAGGCGATCTACCCCCAACCCCATCCCCCCGGCCGGTGGCATTCCACTCTGCAACGCCTCCAGAAAGTCCTCATCCACTTTTTGGGTATGTTCTCCCACCTGATGTCGAAAACGCTCCGCTTGCAGCAGTGGATCGTTCAACTCGGAGTATCCTGGAGAAATTTCTTGGCGACCTAAGATCAATTCAAAAACGTCCACCACCGTTGGATCCTCGCGATTTAATTTGGCCAGAGGAACCAGTTCCGCCGGCAGATGAGTGATGAAGATCGGGTTCACCGCTTGAGCCTCCACTTTCTTCTCAAATACTTTCTGAGTGATATCTGCTGCCGCCAGTTTGGGCTCCAGTTCCAGGCCCAAATCCTTCGCCTTCTTTTCCATCGCCTCTGGGGAAAGCTGAAACCAATCTTTTCCTGCCACCTCGCACACCGCATCCCGATACTTTTTGCGTGGCCACGGCCCCTGAAAATTAATGACCGAACCATCACTCTGCGGGACATTCCAATCACCGGTCAGTTCGCGAGCGGCCCCGCCAATCATCTCCTCGACCAGGGAGGCCATGCCTTCAAAATCCGAATAAGCCCAATAAGCCTCCAGCATGGTGAACTCAGGGTTGTGCTTTCGGGATATCCCTTCGTTACGGAAATTTCGGTTGATCTCAAAAACTTTTTCCATTCCCCCCACCAGCAGACGCTTGAGATACAGTTCTGGGGCAATCCGCAAAAACAGATCCATTCCCATGGCATGATGGCGGGTTTGGAAAGGCTCCGCGGCGGCCCCCCCCGCCACCGATTGCATCATGGGGGTCTCCACCTCGGTAAATCCTTGGGCGTGCAGAAAATCCCTTAAATATCGGACCAGCCGGATTCGTAAATTCAAGGCTTTGCGCGAGCCCTCGTTCGAAATCAGGTCCAGATGACGTTGCCGATGCCGCGTTTCCACGTCCACCAACCCGTGCCACTTGTCCGGAAGGGGCAGCAAAGATTTGGTTAAGAGAGTCAAGCTTTCAACCCGGACGGAGGGTTCTCCGGCCTTCGTTGTAAAGAGAGTCCCCTCCACTCCTACGATATCTCCCAGATCCAACAGCTGAAATACGGCCAGCTCCTTTTCGGCTAAGGCAGGTTTTTGGACGTAAATTTGCAGCCGCCCGACCCGATCCTGCAGATGAAGGAACTGGCTTTTTCCCATGTCACGGTGGGATACGATCCGCCCAGCCAACCGCACTTTTCTGCCCTCCTCCCACCGCCCGCGAATCTCACCCGTCGATTCCGTTCCAGGAAAGGCCGCCCCAAAGGGATCGACCCCAAGTTGCCGCACCTGCTCCAACTTTAGTCTTCGAGCCGCTAACAAAGGTGCCAGATCTTCACTCATCAGCTTTCTTTTCTAGCCGATTCTTTGCTCTCTTGGTAGGGCAGATTCACTCGCACCAAGCGTGTCATCAATCTTAGGCTCCGGTTCTGTCACGAAAAGCTCTCATCTAAATCACTGCCCCTCAATATCTTTCGTCAGTTCGTCGGTCATTGAAGTGGTTGACCCGCAATAACTTGCGATCCATTTTCCCAAAATTGGGGTGTGAGGTCGAAACTTGAAGTTATTTTCTATGTGACCAACTCAGGATAACTACGTTGCGCTACCTCAATCAGTGCCTTTCGACTCTCTTCCTCCGTATCCATCGACAGCATCCGCTCCGCCAAAGCCTGACACTCCCCATAGTGCAAACTTTGGATCGCCTTCTTCACCCTCGGAATGGCCACCGAGCCCATACTCATCTCATCCACCCCCAACCCCAACAAAATCGGCGCCATGTAAATATCCCCCGCCATCTCGCCACACACCCCCACCCAGATTCCATGGGCATGAGCCGCCTCCACCACCCGCCGAATCAATCCCAACACCGCCGGATGCGTCGGCTGATAAAGCGACGCCACCCGCTCATTCGTGCGATCGGCCGCTAAGGTATACTGCGTCAAATCATTCGTCCCAATACTGAAAAACTGCACCAGCGGAGCCAACCGATCCACAATCAGCGCAGCCGAGGGCACCTCAATCATCGCTCCCGCCTCGACCTCAGTCGCCGACGGGATATCCGCCGCCTTCAGCTCCTCCCTCGCCTCCCCCAATAATCCCAACGCCGCGACTAACTCCTCTCGCGTCGCGATCATCGGAAACATCACGCGCACTTTTCCTCCCGGATTGGATCGGCAGATCGCCCGCAGCTGCGTCTTGAAGAGGTCCGGCTTTTCCAAGCAGTACCGTATCGCCCTCCAACCCAAAAATGGATTCGCCTCCGGATCCAACCCCTGATGGGTCGGCAACTTGTCCCCTCCCAAATCCAAAGTCCGAATAATCGCCAAGTGGGGACGCGAAGCCTGCACCACCTGCTGGTAAATGTTCGTCTGCTCCTCCTCCGTCGGAAAATGCACCCGATTGAGAAATAAAAACTCAGTTCGATATAAACCGATTCCCTCCGCCCCACTCTCGGCAATCAACGGCAGATCCTCCGGCAACTCCACGTTGGCCGACAAAACTAACCGTCTCCCATCCTTCGTCGTGGCCGGGGTATCCCGCAAAATCTCCAAACTCTGCTCCACCGCCAAACGCCGCTTTTCAATCTGCCCGTACTCATATCGCGTCTGTTCTGTCGGATGAACAATCAGCAACCCCGCGTAGCCATCCAAAATGACCGGCGCCCCCGATTCGCACTGGGCCAAGACCGCGTGCAGTCCCACCACCGCGGGAATGTTCAGCGAACGCGCCATGATCGCCGTATGCGAGGTCGTACTCCCTACCTCGGTCGCAAATCCCAGCGCCAATTGCCGATTCAAAAGCGCCGTGTCGGACGGAGTCAGATCGTGCGATAAAATAATACTCGGGACATCCAACGAGTAGAGATCCGCCAGCTTCCGCCCCAAAAGATTATAAACGACTCGCCGCCCCACATCTAAAATGTCCGCCGCTCGCTCCCGCAGATAAGGATCCTCCATGTCCCTCATGCTCTGCGCATACGCATGAATCACATGCTGGTAGACGTGTTCCACACACACTTTGCGTAACTCCAACTGACGCCGCACCGCCCCAGCAATCGTGCTGTCCGCCGCGACCAGAAGATGCGCCTCAAAAATGTCCGACTTTCCCTCTCCGAGGGACTTGGCCAAATGATCCTGAATCCCTTGGATCTGTTCCCGCGTCCTGAGCAGAGCCGCCTCCAAACGATGCAACTCCTCCGGAATCTGGCTCTCCTGAATCGTCGTCGGTCGTACCCTTAACTCCTCATGCGAGAAAATCGCCAGCCGACCGCTGACCACACCCGGAGAGGCCGGAATCCCAGCGAACCGGAGTTCCGTGGACACCACAGAGGGACTGTCGGCAGACATCACGGGAGAGAACTATCTCCCTTTGCCCTACTCCTCGTCGAACTTTCTTTCTATCAATTGACGCAACGATTCGATGGCAGTTTCCGCACCCAGACCCGCTGCCCGGAGCTGAATTTTCGAACCCATACCCGCCGCTAACATCATCAATCCCATGATACTTTTCCCATTGATCGTTTCCCCATCCTTTTCCACCCAAATGTCACACTTATGCCGATTGGCCTCCCGCACAAACATCGCCGCCGGGCGGGCATGCAGCCCAAGCCGATTCTGAATGGTTACCTCTTTCGAGACTTTTTCTCCTGCCGCCCCGCTCATCTCATCCGTCCTTCAGTTTGAGCCGGCTCATCAATTTTTCGTTGAATTCCAAAGCCGAAAATTGCCCCATGGTCTTCATCTTCTGATCCAGTGCCGCCACTTGCACCAGCCCCGCTAAATCTCGCCCAGGCCGAACCGGAATCCTAACCAGAGGAATCTTTAGCCCCAAAATCTCGTAATACTGCTGGTCGAGCCCCGTTCGTTCAATCTCCTCCACCTTGTCCCACTCCTCCAAACTGACCACTAAATCCAACCGTTTCTCCGTCCGAATCGCCCGACCCCAAAATTGCCGCCACATTGATAATTCCAATTCCACGCACCTCCATAAAGGTCCTCGTCACCTCGGCCGAACTGGCCATCAACTCTCTCCCCTCCAAAAGCCGTAGCCTCGTGATGTCATCCGCCACCAGGGAGTAGCCTCGCTCCACCAATCCCAAGGCACACTCACTTTTCCCCACTCCGCTCTCGCCCCGAATCAAAACCCCCACCCCCATAATATCCACCATGCTGCCGTGTTCACTCGTCGATGGAGCAAAGTCCTCCTCCAAACATAGCGTGATCAAATTCACCAACCTCGGCGTCGGTATGGGCGAGACAAAAACCGGAACTTTGGCTTTCTGGGCCGCTTTTAAAATGATGGCAGGCGGGCGGTTATCCCGACTGAAGACAATACAGGGAATCTTTTTGTCCAGAATCGCCTGAATCCGTGCCTGCCGAGTCGCCGGATCCAGCGTCTGAAAATAGCTCACCTCGCTTTTCCCAATCAGCTGCACCCTGCGAAAGGCAAAATATTTGATAAACCCCGTCAGGGCCATACCGAGCCGATTCACCGCTCCCTCGCGAATCAGTCGCCCCATTCCTTCCTGACCCGCGACCAACTTGAGCTGCAACCGGTCCGCATGCTGTGCATGAAAATGCTCCACCGATACCGTTAATGGTTTTTTCATTCTGCGATTTCCTTAATCAGCATACCCATGCGGATGCGCCTGATGCCATACCCAAGCACTGGTCAATATCTCCTCTAAACCGGAGTGACGCGGCTTCCACCCCAACTCCCTCTGCAACTTACGCGATCCCGCCACCAGCGCAGGCGGATCTCCCGCGCGGGCGGGTTGACCCTGAACCGCAATCGGCCGCTGGGTCACTTTTTTCGCCGTCTCGATAACCTGTTTCACCGAAAATCCGTTTCCTGTCCCCACATTAAAAAATCCTGCCTTCTCCCTCTCCAAGGCCAAAATGTGGGCCGAGGCCAAATCCTTCACATGGATATAATCCCGAATGCAGGTTCCATCGGGCGTGGCGTGCTGTTCCCCAAAAACCTCGACCACCTCTCGCTGTCCCAGAGCCGTTAATAATACATTCGGAATCAAGTGTGTCTCCACTCGATGGTGCTCCCCTCTCTCCGCCGTTGCACCCGAGGCGTTAAAATAACGTAGGGCAGTTGGAATCAGGCCATGCACCTGCGCGTACCAAGATAAAATCTGTTCAAAAACCAATTTCGAATGGCCGTACGGGTTGATCGGTTTCTGCGGCGTCTGCTCATCCATCGGCACTTTTTCGGGTAACCCATAGGTCGCACAAGTAGAGGAAAAAATGATTTTGCGACATCCCGCCGCCACCATCGCATCCAGCAAATTCACCCCGCCCGACACATTCACCCGATAATAAATCGATGGATCTCGCATGCTTTCCGGCACCAGTGCCTTCCCCGCAAAATGAATGACCGCCTCCGGCCGATGCTCGGCCACCGCCCGATGCAGCAGGTCTCGCTCGACCAAATCGCCCTGCAGAAAATGCGCCTGGGGGTGAAGAGCCGCCCGATGCCCTTCACTTAAATTATCCCAAACCACCACACGGTGGCCGGCCGCAATCAACTCCTCCACGCAGACCGACCCGATATAGCCGGCGCCACCCGTGACGAGGACTTTCATGACCCGAAAAAACCCTACTCCTTCAGATTCATCGCCAAGAGAAATTCCACATTGTTCTTCGTCTTCTTCAGACGTCCGAGGAGAAGCTCCATCGCCTCCACCGGAGGCAAGGACGAGAGGGCTCTCCTTAAAATATGAATCCGCGGCATCTCATCCGCGTGATAGAGAAGCTCCTCTTTACGTGTTCCAGATTTAGGAATGTTGATTGCGGGATAGATCCGCTTGTCCACCAAGGCGCGGTCCAGATGAATTTCCATGTTTCCGGTACCCTTGAACTCTTCAAAGATCACCTCATCCATCTTGCTGCCGGTATCCACCAAAGCCGTCGCAATGATCGTCAGGCTTCCCCGCTCTTCCAGATTCCGCGCCGCTCCGAAAAATCTCTTCGGTTTGTGCAGCGCATTGGCATCCACACCCCCGGAGAGAATCTTTCCGCTGTGCGGTTGCATCGTGTTATAGGCCCGCGCCAGACGGGTGATGCTATCCAAAAGGATCACCACATCCGTTCCTTGCTCCGCCAAACGCTTCGCCCGCTCAATCACCATCTCCGCAATATGCACATGTCGATCAGGGGGTTCATCAAAGGTCGAGCTAATCACCTCCCCCTGGACCGACCTGGCCATATCCGTCACCTCTTCCGGGCGCTCATCAATCAAAAGCACGATCAAATGGGCCTTCGGATTATTCGCCGTGATGGCATTGGCGATCTTCTGCATTAACACCGTCTTTCCCGTCCGAGGGGGCGCCACTATCAGGCCCCTCTGCCCAAACCCGATCGGGCTGATGAGATCGAAGGCCCGCATAGCCATGTCTTTCAGCTTTTCATTTTCCAACATCAGTCGCCGATTGGGAAACAGAGGCGTTAAATTATCAAAATGAATCGGCGGTTTGCGCTTGCCCACATCCTCTCCGCTGACCGTGTCCACTGTCGCGAGAGAGAAATAGTGCTCCTTCTGCCTGGGCGAACGGATCTCCCCACCCACCCGATCCCCGCGGCGAAGCCCATACTTTCGGATCAAGCCGGGATTGACATAAATGTCCTCCCGCGTCGCCAGATAGTTGTTGGCCTGCAATCGCAAAAACCCGTACTGGTCGGGCAGGATTTCCAAAATTCCCTCTCCCGCCACTCGCCCGTTGCCCAAAGCATGCCGATGCAGAATTTCAAAGATTAACTCGTATTTCAGCATCCCTCCGGGATTTTCCACTCCCACTTCACTTGCCTTATCCAGCAGCTCTTGGAACGGCATCTTTTGCAAATCGTCCAGCCGCAGGAGAGGGCCCGTCGGTCGCGGTTCTTCCGCGACGGGGGCATCCCCACCTCCGTCGTGATTTCCGCCATCCGGACCCCTGCGATAATTGTCATAACCTCCCCCTCCATATCCACGCCCCCCACCGTATCCCCGACCCCCCCGCCCACCTCGCCTTTGAAAACGTCTCGGCCCATAGTCATTCCGTGGGCCGTAGTCGCCCCCGCCCTGCTGCCTGCCGAAATCCTGATTGCCCTGCTCTTGTCCATCACCATTCATAATTTTGCTTTCTTGCCTCGCCGATCTTTCGACCCTCGGGCCGCCCCTACTTGGGCTCGGCCCAACGATCCACTTGATCTCGAAGCAAATCCAAACTGCCTTCATTCCACAAAACCTGGTCACACGCTTGGGCTTTTTTCTCCATCGCCCACTGCTTGCCCATCCAAAAGTCGATCGCCTCGGGCGA
>LIBO01000045.1 GCA_001438005.1 Verrucomicrobia subdivision 6 bacterium BACL9 MAG-120507-bin52
ATTGTACTGGATGATGAGCGCTGCATTCTCTGTTCTCGTTGCGTTCGCTTTTCGAGCGAAGTGACGAAAGACAATGTTTTGGGTTTTGTGAATCGTGGAAGTCACAGCACCTTGACCGCTTACCCGGGCAAAAGGTTCGATAACGATTACTCGCTGAACACGGTGGATATTTGTCCGGTGGGTGCATTGACCAGCAAAGATTTTCGTTTTCAGATGCGGGTGTGGTTTTTGAAGGAGAGCAAAAGCATCTGCACGAGCTGTGGCACGGGTTGCAATGTGACCATTGGCTCGCGCGAAGGGAAAGTGCACCGATTAACCCCAAGAGAGAATGAAGCGGTCAACTCTGCTTGGATGTGTGACTACGGCCGGTTGAATTTTCATTATCTAGAGGATAAGGCTCGCCTGCAGAACCCGCTGACGAAAGCGGCGGGCGAGCACTTTCCGGCACCATGGGGTGATGCCCTGAATCGAGCGGCGGAAGGATTGCGAAAGGTTAAGCCGAGCGAAATCGCGGTGGTGGCCTCTGCCCGCATGACCAATGAGGAGCTTTTTGTTTTGAAGCGATTGATGGAGGAGCTGGGAGTGACTCAGGTGGATACGGTGAATCGACCGGAACAGGGGGATCAGTTTCTGCGCAGTGCCGATGGCAATCCCAACACTCGAGGGGCGGAGCTTCTGGGGCTCTCGCACGGCGGAAGAAAGCTTTCGACTTGGGGAGGGGAGATTGCTGCCGGCCGGATCAAGGCTTTACTCGTATTGGGCGGGGAGGATGTGGTGGAGGCAGGGATTCCTGCTTCCACTCTTGCCCTATTAGAACTCCTGATTTCCTCGGCCATCTTGCCCAATGCCACGACTCGAGCCGCCCATGTTGTCTTGCCTGGGGCAGGTTTTGCGGAAAAAAGTGGGTCGATGGTAAACGTTCACGGAAGATTACAGAGGTTCAGCCGGGCCATCGTTGCGCCGGGCCAGGCGAGGGAGGAGTGGGTGATCTTGCGAGATCTACGTGAGATCGTCACGGGTGGAAACTCACTTCACTCGATCGAAGATATCTGGAAATCTATGGTTACGGCTGTCTCGGTTTTTGCCGGCCTGAGCTGGGGTAAAATTGGAGATCAGGGGGTTGATCTAGCTCACTCTTTGCCGGCTGGGACGGCCGCAAAATAGTTTTTTCCACTTTGCCAAGGGAAGCTACCCAATCCAAACCGACGACGCACGGCGTGGGCATCGCCATTCCGCTTCTGACCTAAGCCCCGATTCCTGCAGTAGAAATATCCCGCTCTTTATTGCCTTTCGGGTCCTTTTTCACGCACGGTTTTATTATCCCGTGCTGGGCGTACTTTTTTTGGATCTAGGTTTAAAGCTGGAGCAGTATGCCATTCTGAATGTCATCTGGGCGGTGACCATTCTGCTATTTGAAATACCCTCTGGGGCAATCGCGGACGTGATCGGCAGGCGTTGGATGGTGATTGTTGCGGCCGCACTCATGGTGGGTGAAATGTCTGTTTTTGCCTTTGCTCCCGTCGGCGTCTGGCTTTTTCCGCTTTTGGTTATGAATCGGGTTCTCAGCGGTATGGCGGAGGCATGTGCCAGCGGCGCCGACGAAGCGCTCGCCTACGACTCGTTGCCCGATGAGGGTCGGGCGGAGCGTTGGCGAGGTGTTTTGGCCACTCTGATGAAATGGTCATCGGGTGGTTTTTTTATCGCCATGACGGCAGGTGCAGTAGCGTTCGACCGCCAATTCATTGAGGCAGCTGCGCGCTGGGTCGGTTGGAATGGTGCGATTGGTTCCACCACTCGATGGCCTATTTACCTTACGCTAGCGACATCAATCCCGGCATTGATCTGTGCGTTGGCCATGCGTGAACCCCCTTCGAAGGGCAAGCAGGAGACGGCGCGGCAGACTTTACGTAGCGCCATGGCAAATATTCTCGGAGCCGCCCGATTTGTTTTTCGTGACCCTCGGGTCCGTCTGCTTTTGCTTGCCGCTATGCTTTTCGATTCACTCGTGCGCCTATTTCTCACCTTTGGCAGTAACTACTACCGGCTCATCGAAATTCCAGAATTCGTGAATGGTTTTCTCGGTTCCTTTTACGCCTTATTGGGGTTCTTGGCTGCTGGCATGGCCAGACGGATGGGGTCCCGCTTTTCTCCAGCCCAAGCATTTTTCCTGGTAGCGGCGTTCATTTTCACTGGGCTTCTTGGCCTGTGCTTAGGCACACCTCGATGGGGAGTATGGGTGGTCATTCCCCTAGGCCTATCGATGCCGATCCTGTCCTTTTATGTTTCAAGTTACCTGAACGAGTGGACGGATTCGAAAATCCGTGCCACGGTCCTCAGTTTTCGCGGAATGGCGTTGAACATGGGCTATGCTGCGATCGGCATTGGTTTTGCCTGCCTTGTCTCGAGCATCCGGGCGGCAAGTCCGGACCTGAGCGAGGGAGCCATTTTTGGGAAAGCCCTCTATGCCCTTCCCACTACTTTTGCGCTAGGATGGTTGGGGATAGCCCTTCTCGGTTCGCTGAAAAAGGTACAGTTTCTGGCCCGTACAGCTAAGACGTAAATCTCACTGCCTCATTGCTGGCAAGGTGGGTTCAAGTGAGTCCTCTGTTGGTCATTTCCTGTCCGACTGGCCTACTTCCAGTGATCTTTTATCCCACACGATGGGTCTGGCACTGATTTAGTACGGGCTTACTTGTGATGTCGAAAAGTTCGTGTAATATCTCCAAATGATCGCGACGCTTTCGACACCAAGAAACTTCACTCCCGGGGAGACCAAGGAGGAGCAGTTAAAGCTGGTTAAGGACGGTTTGGACGTCATCAAGGATCTGCCTCGTTATGCCAAGGAGGGTTTTCAAGCCATTGATGCCGATGATTTTACGCGATTTAAGTGGTATGGGGTCTATCAGCAGAAGCCCAAAGAAGATGGTTACTTTATGTTGCGAACCCGGATTCCCGGAGGGTTGCTTAATCCTATCCAAATGAGGGAAATGGCAGCTTTGACCGATGATTTTGCCCACGGTTTTGCCGATGTCACCACCCGTCAGACCGTTCAGCTGCACTGGCTGCGCATCGAGCAGTTTCCCGAGATTTTTCGGCGCCTCGAATCGGTCGGCATCACCTCCAGCGGTGCTTGCGGCGACATCACGCGGAACGTGGTGGGTTGCCCCGTGGCCGGAATGGACCCTGACGCAATCTTAGACGCATCGGCGGAGCTGAAAGCGGTCGATGCCCACTTAACCAACAACCCCGAGTTTTCCAACCTGCCCCGAAAGTACAAGATTTCGATCTCGGGCTGTCGGATCATGTGCACCCAACCCGACATCAATTGCGTAGGGGTCTTTGGCTTAGAAAGGGGTCAGGAGAAAGGCTATGGGATTAAGGTGGGTGGAGGCCTCTCCTCGGCTCCGCACTTGGCCCAAACCTTGCCTGTTTTTCTGAAGCCGGAGGATGTCTTGCCCATGGCTCATTTTACTTCGGTCATTTATCGGGATCACGGATTTAGAGATAAGCGAGCTCGGGCCCGGCTGAAATTCTTGATGGCGGATTGGGGTGCGGAAAAGTTTTTGGCCGAAGTGGAGAGAGTGGCCGGGCGTACCTTCGAACGTCACACCGAATTTCATTTTCCCGAGAATCCCGAATCCGATCACGTCGGCGTGCATGCACAGACGCAAAAAGGTTTTTATTGGGTGGGTGTTTGTTTGGCCGGGGGTCGCTTGACGGGGCAACAGATGCGGGCCATTGCCGACCTTTCGGAAAAGTTTGGGGAAAAGGGGAAGGTGGGAATTCGCGGAACGAATAAGCAGAACTTGATCATCGTGAACGTTCCGGAAAAAGGAGTGGAGGATTTGAAGAAGGGGTTGGTGGCGGCGGGCTTAGTGGTCGAGCCCAGCAATTTCCGTAAAGGTTGTGTTTCTTGCACCGGAATTGAGTTTTGTAACTTAGCCGTGGGGGAGACAAAGAATCGCATGATTCGAATGGTGGGGGAGTTGGAGACCCTCTGCTCCCACTATAAGGATCAAGTACGGATTCACTTTAGCGGTTGCCCGAGCTCATGCGGTCAGCACCAGATTGCTGACATCGGTTTTCGTGGGGCCACTCGAACTGTCGATGGGGTGAAGAAAGAGTGTTTTGACATGTTCCTTGGTGGCAAAACCGGTGCGGATGCTCGCTTCAATGTACTCATCCAGCCCAAGGTTCCTTACGAAGAGGTCCACCACTACATCGACAAGGTTTTGCGAGCCTATCAGGCCAAGAAAAGCGGCACGGAAACCTTGACTCGTTGGTTGGGTAGAAGTTCAAAAGACGATCTAAAATCGATCTTCGCCGATTCGGCCAGTACGACAACGGTTTGACCCCAACCGCTTTTGACGGGATGATTGTACCTCCTCCGTAAGGGGTACTATGAGCCACAGTGCGATTTTATCTGTACCGTTAGATTTTCGTTCTCACCCTGTCGATGAGGTGGGCATTCGTGAGCGGGTGGCGCGTTTGGCGTCGAGGAGTATAAAAAAATCGTCAAAGATCGAGGGTTTGAAATTGGCACTTTCGATGGTGGATCTGACCACCTTGGAGGGAGCGGATACCCCAGGGAAAGTTCGACAACTCTGTACCAAGGCGATTCATCTGCATTCCGGAAGGGCTGATTTACCGATGGTGGCCGCGGTTTGCGTTTATCCGACTATGGTCCGAATTGCCCGAGAGGCGCTGAAAGATACCCCGATCCAAGTCGCGGCGGTGGCCACGGCCTTTCCCAGTGGAATGAATCCGCTGGAGGTGAAATTGGAGGATACCCGATTTGCGGTGGGGGAGGGGGCGCATGAGATTGATATGGTGATTTCCCGAGGAGATTTTCTTCGGGGAGAATATCAGAGGGTGGCGGATGAAATTCGGCTCGTCAAAGAGGCCTGCGGGAAGGCTCATTTGAAGGTTATTTTAGAAACGGGTGAGCTGGGGACTTTGGATCGGGTTCGGCTCGCTAGTGATATCGCGATGCAGGCAGGCGCGGATTTCATCAAAACCAGCACGGGTAAGATTCAGCCTGCGGCGACCCCAGAGGTAGTCTTGGTGATGCTGCAGGCGATTGATGATTTCTACCGGAAAACGGGGAAACGGATCGGCATGAAGCCTGCGGGAGGTATTGCCAATGCGAAAGCGGCGCTCAATCTCCTGATCATGGTGCGAGAGATTCTAGGATCGGATTGGTTAACACCCGATCTTTTCCGAATTGGAGCGAGCAAGCTACCCAATGATATCTTAATGCAGCTCGAAAAAGAGCGAACGGGGGCGTATCAAGGATTGGACTATTTCTCCAATGACTAAAACAAAGATCCCGACGAAGGGCCTTGATTGGGGTTACGCACCCGCACCCGAGAGTGCGGATCATTTTCAATTAAAGAAGGAGTACGGCCTTTTTGTTGGTGGCAAGTCTGTCCCGGCATCCACCGGAAAGCGGTTTGCCACAATCAACCCGGCCACGGAAAAGATTTTGGCTCAAGTGGCCGATGCCGGGGAAAAGGATGTGGATCAAGCGGTTCGCACGGCTCGTACGGCCTATGAAAAAGTCTGGCGGAAAACATCGGCCCGCGAGCGTGGTAAATATCTATATCGCATTGCCAGAATCATCCAAGAGAGGGCAAGGGAGTTAGCGGTGGTGGAGTCGATGGATGGTGGAAAGCCGATTCGGGAATCCAGGGACGTCGATATTCCACTAGCTGCTGCTCACTTCTTCTATCATGCAGGTTGGGCGGATAAGTTGCCCTATGCTTTCCCTGGTAAAACAGTCCGGCCGATTGGGGTGGCGGGTCAGATCATTCCTTGGAATTTTCCCTTACTGATGGTGGCGTGGAAGGTTGCGCCCGCCTTGGCTTGTGGAAATACGGTCGTACTGAAACCAGCCGAAACCACCCCGCTGACCGCTTTGCTATTTGCGGAAATTTGCCAAGAGGCTGGATTGCCCGATGGTGTTTTCAACTGCATCACCGGCGCTGGGGCGACAGGTGCGGCACTAGTGAATCATGCTGGGCTGGATAAAATAGCTTTTACGGGTTCAACGGAGGTCGGGAAAGCGATCCAGAAGTCCCTTGCGGGAAGATCGACCAAGCTGACCCTCGAACTCGGGGGTAAAGCGGCCAATATTATTTTTGAGGATGCCGCGATCGACCAAGCGGTGGAGGGGATTATTAACGGAATTTTCTTCAACCAAGGCCATGTGTGTTGTGCGGGTTCCAGGCTTTTGGTTCAGGAAAGTGTGGAAAAAGAGGTGGTGGCTAAGCTGAAGGCGCGGATGGAGCACCTGATTGTCGGAGATCCTCTGGACAAGAACACCGATATTGGGGCAATCAATTCCAAGGCGCAGTGCGATCGAATCCAGACTTACCTCAAGGTAGGGCAGGAGGAAGGGGCGGAACTTTTTCAGACGAAATGTTCGATTCCTGATCAGGGATATTTCATCCGTCCCAGCTTTTTTACCAAAGTTGCCCAGTCCCACCGAATCGTTCAGGAGGAGATCTTTGGTCCGGTGCTGGCAATTCAGAGCTTCCGAACCCTGAATGAGGCTTTAGAGAAAGCCAATAATACGCCGTACGGTTTATCGGGCGGGGTTTGGACTGATAAGGGCGCCAAGATTTTCAAAGTAACTCGCGGGATTAAGGCGGGTGTGATCTGGGCGAATACCTTTAATCAATTTGATCCAGCCTCTCCTTTTGGTGGATACAAGGAGAGTGGGTATGGACGTGAGGGCGGACGACATGGATTAAGACCGTACGTGGAGTTATCATGAGCAAGAACGGACTTAATGGGAAAAGCGGAAGATTGGATGTGCGCAAAACCTATAAGATGCTCATTGGTGGGGCCTTTGTTCGATCAGAGTCTGGCAGAGCCTTGGATGTGGAGGCGCCAGGTGGAAAATGGCTGGGGCATGTGTGTCGTGCTTCGCGAAAAGATTTTCGGAATGCGGTGGTGGCAGCACGGAAAGCGGTTGACGGTTGGGCGGCCACCTCGGCCTATTTGAAAGGTCAGATCCTCTATCGGGCAGCTGAGATGATGGAGGGCCGGTCGAGCAGTCTTTGTGAGGTTTTACAGTCGGTCGGACACTCCTCTGCCGCCGCAAAGTCGGAGGTATCCCAATCAATCGATCTGCTGGTCTACTATGCGGGTTGGGCAGATAAATACTTACAGATCTTTGGATCGGTCAATCCGGTGTCCTCTCCTTATTTTAACTTCTCCGTGACTGAGCCGATGGGGGTGGTGGGCTATGTCGCCGGAGAGAAGAGACCGCTCCTTGATTTGGTTTCTGGCATCGCCCCGATTGTCGTGGGTGGTAACTCCGTCATTACGCTTTCGACAGGTCGTTCCGCGGTCGCGGCGATGGAGCTAGGGGAGGTCTTGGCGACTTCGGATATT
>LIBO01000046.1 GCA_001438005.1 Verrucomicrobia subdivision 6 bacterium BACL9 MAG-120507-bin52
ACCCCCACCCCCGAATCGGTCTCGGAAACTCCCCCTACTGCCTCGCTTCCGAACTCCCTCCCCACCCCCACCCTCGCCCCCCGCCTCACCCCTACCCCACCAACCCCCAATCTCCCACCCTCCACCGCCAGCTCCACCATCCTCGCTCGCCCGAACCCATCCCAGAACTCCGCCCCCACCTATCCCGATCTTGCCCGAAAAAAAGGGTGGACCGGTTCCGTCCTGCTTCGCGCCCAAATCTCTGCCCAAGGCATCGTCGAATCTCTCACCATTCTGAAAAGCTCAGGTTACGAGATCCTCGACCAATCCGCCACCCGAGCCGTCCGCCAGTGGCGCTTTTACCCCCAAGAGGTCGGCGGAGCCCCCACCTCCTCCACCGTCGAGATCCCCGTCAAATTCTCACTTAAGCATTAACCACCGAATCTGACCTTGGCTACCTCACCTTCCTTGCGTAGGTTGCTGGGCTGCCGATGAAAGTTTCTCTCGAAAATATGGGCGGTTGTCGCCGTCGCCTGAAAGGCGAGATCCCGGCCGATCAGGTCCGCCTGACCGAGGAGAAGGTTACCCTTTCCTTCCAAAAGTCGGCCCGCCTGCCTGGGTTTCGTCCCGGCCACGCCCCCCTCGAAATGGTCCGTCGCCGCTACGCCCCCGATATTCAGACCGAACTCAAAGACAGCCTGCTCCGGGAAGGCCTGCGCCACGCCGTGGAGAAAGAAAAGCTCCACCTCGTCGATGACCCAGCGGTCGAGGAAGCCAATTTCGAAAAAGATAAAAAATTCAAATTCATCCTCCGCGTCGATCTGGCACCCGAATTTAAAGTCCCCGTCGCCAAGGGACTCAAGATCCCCAAAAAAAGCCCGGAGCCTGTGACCGAGGCCGACGTGAAGTCCTCTCTCGATCGCTTGGCCGAGCCCCATGCCCACTTTGACACACTGGAGCCACGGCCCGCCCAAGAGGGGGACTATGCCGTCCTCGATTTTCAGGGCACTTGTGGTGGAAAAAAGATTCTTGAGATCGCCCCTCAGGCCGGACAGGTGGGGGAAGCCAAGAAATTGTGGGTCTTACTCAAGCCGGATGCCTTCCTCCCTGGCTTTGTCCCCGCCCTGTACGGAATGAAGCCCGGCGAAACCCGTCAGGTCGACGTCAAGTTTCCCGCCGATTTTCCACACGCCACACTCCAGAACCAGACCGGTTCGTATGAGGTCACTCTCGTCGAACTCAAAGAGCGTCACCTTCCGGCTGTCGATGATGCCTTTTGCCAAGAAAACTACAAAATGCCCAAGGCCGAGTTGGAAGCTCGCCTGCGGGAAGATCTCACCGCCTCCCGCAACTCCGCTCATCGAAATGAGGAGAGTCGTGCGGTTACCCAAGCTCTCCTCAGCTCCACAAAAATGGATGTCCCCGAACCTCTGCTCGACGAGGAACGTCGCCGCCTCGTCGCGCGCTTGGTCGAGGAGAATCAACGTCGAGGCGTTTCGAACGAAGAGCTGATCAAACACAAAGACGACATTCTGAAAACCGCGGGGCAAAATGCCGAAGAAAACGTGAAACTCAGCTTTCTTCTCCGACGGATCGCCGAAACGGAAGGGCTCCAAGTGGAAGAGCAGGAGATCGTGCAGGAGATCGCCATCCTTGCGGCTCAGTCGGGTCAAGATCCGCGCCTCTTTGCCAAGCGCCTGCAGAAATCGAATGTTCTACCCTCACTTGCTGACACCCTTTTGCGCAGAAAAACTGTCGATTTTCTTTTGCAACATGCCGTTCGTGGGTAAGTTTCAGCTATGACTACCGAACCGAAAGCTGACTACTTCGTCCCCAGCGTCATTGAGCAGACGGGCCGTGGGGAACGCGCCTATGATATCTACTCACGCCTGCTCAAGGATCGCATCATCTTCATTGGCACCGCCATCGATGACAGCATGGCCAACTCGATCATTGCCCAACTTCTCTTTCTGCAAATGGAGGACCCCAAAAAAGACGTCAGCATCTATGTCCACTCTCCCGGTGGGTATGTCACTGCCGGCCTCGCGATTTACGATACGATGCAGTACATCACCTGTGAGGTGAACACCTACTGCATCGGCCAAGCCGCCAGCATGGGCGCCGTTCTTCTCGCCGCGGGGACCAAAGGCAAACGCTACTGCTTGCCCAATGCCCGGATCATGATTCACCAGCCTTTGGGCGGGGCCCAAGGCCAAGCCACCGACATCAGCATTCAGGCCCAAGAAATCCTCAGGGCCAAAAAACGCCTGAACGAGATTTTAGCTCACCACACCGGCCAGACTTTCGATACGGTCGAAAAAGATACCGACCGGGATCGCTTTATGTCGGCCGAAGACGCCAAAACCTACGGCCTGGTCGACCACGTTGTCTCCTTCCGTAAAGAGGATCAGACGAAAAAGTAAAGTCGGTGCCCGATGGCCCGCCCCACTCACCTCACCCTCTGCTCCTTCTGCGGCAAGAGCCACGCCGAGGTCAAGAAACTGATCGCCGGCCCGGGGGTTTACATTTGCGACAACTGTATCACCCTTTGTACAAATATCTTGAATCGCGAAGTTGGGGAAAATCCGGTCGGGAAAGGCATTTTGAAAACCCTCCCCAAGCCGCGCGAAATTCGTGCGGAACTAGATCGCCACGTCATCGGCCAGGATCAGGCAAAGCGAACCCTAGCCGTTGCCGTTCACAACCATTACAAGAGGGTTCGTGGTCCCCAAAGTGATACTCTTCCGACCGATCACGCCGATGTGGAGCTGGAGAAAAGCAATATCTTACTCATCGGCCCGACCGGATCGGGCAAAACCCTGCTCGCCCGCACCCTCGCCCGAATTTTAGACGTCCCCTTTGCCATCGCCGATGCCACCTCTTTGACCGAAGCTGGCTACGTCGGCGAAGACGTGGAAACCATTATCCTCCGCCTTCTGCAAAATGCGGACTACGACGTGAAGCGGGCTGAACTCGGCATCGTCTATATCGATGAAATCGACAAAATCGGGCGAAAGTCAGACAGCGCCTCCATCACCCGTGACGTTTCCGGGGAAGGCGTCCAACAAGGCCTTTTGAAAATACTGGAAGGAACCGTTTGCCACGTTCCGCCGCAAGGCGGACGCAAGCACCCTCAGGCCGAGCACATTCAGGTGAACACCCAAAACATCCTTTTCATTTGTGGCGGCGGGTTTGTCGGACTGGAAGAAATCGTTCACAAGCGGATGGGAGGACGTGTCCTCGGGTTTGGCTCGGGTTTGGCGGCCAAGGCCGAAGTGACGGAAGAGGGCTTGGGACTCCTGCGTTATACCGAGCCGGACGACCTGCTTCGCTTCGGGATGATTCCAGAATTTATCGGCCGCTTGCCCGTGCTCACCCACCTGAATCCTTTAACGGTGGAAGAGCTGATCTTGGTTTTAACCGATCCGAAAAACTCGCTCACCCGCCAATACGCCAAGCTGCTCGGGATGGAAGGTGTGAAACTCAACTTCACGCGCGACGCCCTCCGGTGTCTCGCCGAGGCCGCCATCAAGAAAGGCACTGGCGCACGCGCTCTCCGCAGTCTTCTCGAAGGCATGATGCTGGATCTGATGTACGAGATCCCCTCCCGTAACGATGTGGAGGAGGTAATCATCAATCAGGCCGTGGCCGAGGGTCACCGCCCTCCTATCATCAAACGCAAAGAATCTCGTAAAGCGGCCTGATCGAGTATTTTACTTAACCGATTTTCTTTAGCCCCTCCGCCAGCCGGCCCCACAGCTCTTCCATCCCCTTCTCCGTTTCGTCCCCCATGTGGGAAACGCGGAAATTGAGCCCTTTCATCTTGCCGTATCCTCCATCGAAAATCGCGCCATGGGTTTCCTTGAGCCACGCAATCCACTTGGCCACATCTACCTTTCGCGTGTTTTTGCCGCAGGTCAGGCTGAGAGACTCATAACCCTTCTCCGGGAACACCTCGAACCCATTCGCCGCCAACCACGCCCTCCCCCGCTCCGCATTCTTTCGATGCCGTGCATGGCGGTTCGCAATTCCCTCCTTGGCAATTTCGGCCAGCTTCACCTCTAGCGCGTAGAGATGGCTGATGGAGGGAGTACAGGGAGTCATATTACTTTCCGCCTGTTTGCGGAATTCGAGGAAGTCATAGTAGTAGCCCCGATCCTTGACCTTCTCTGCCCGCTGGTAGGCCCTCTCGCTCACCGCAAAAAGAGCCGCTCCGGGAGGTAAAGCCATCGCCTTCTGCGTCCCGCACAACATCACATCCAAGCCCAACTCATCAAAAGGAATAGGCACCGCGCTAAAAGAGGAAACCGTATCGGTGATCAACATGACCTCGGGAAATTTTGTGCGGACTAGCTTGGCAATGTCGGCCAACGGGCTCAACACCCCTGTCGATGTCTCATGATGAATGATCGTCAAGGCATCATAACCCCCTTGGGACAGCTCCTTCTCGATCATCTCCGGTTTGATGGCTTGGCCCCACTCCACTTGCACCCTGCCCGCCTGTTTGCCGCACTTTAGGGCGACATCAAACCACTTGTCGGAAAAAGCCCCGTTCATGCAAACCAGCACTTTTTTTTGCACCAAATTCAGAATCGCCGCCTCCATGACCGACCACGCCGATCCCGTACCCAAAAAAACCGGCTGCTGGGTTTGGAACAGTTGCCGCAACCCAGGCTGCACGCGGGCATAAAGATCCTGAAACCCTTTCCCCCGGTGCCCGATCATCGGCGTAGCGAAGGCTTGAAGGACGGAAGGTGAAATCTCGACCGGACCTGGGATATATAATTTGATGTGCGGCATCATTAGGGTAAATAGAGGAACTGTGCATTTTCGCAAACTTATCCTTTTCTTGTCTTGGCTTACCTTGCTGACCCACGCGGGCGTGGCTCAGGTCAACTCTCGGGACCCACATCTGAGCCCCGATTTTCAAACCACCTGCGATGATGAGATCAATAATGAGCGGGTTGCTCGGGCAATTCCTGCCTCCGATCCTACCCCAATCCCTGCCCCATCCCCTGCCGTCGCGCCCGCCCCCACCACCGCCAACCTGGAAAATGCCAAGCTTCCCGTCGATCAGATTATTCAGAACGCCATCCGCCGAGACGAGGAGCTGCGCGAACTTCGGGAAGAGTTCACCTACCAACTGAAACTGGTGACCCAACGCCTCGACGACGACAACAAGGTCATTCCCGACAAAACCAAGACGGTCACCGCCAAAATCAAACCGGGCAAAGATATTACCTTCAGTGCAGATTTTAATGACGACTCAAAAGAGAGCGAGGCCTCCTCTAGCAAAACGTCTGCCAGTGCCACTGGGGGTCGAGGCTTGCAATCCAAGAAAAAGAAATCAGACGACGATGACGGCGACTCCAACAAAGATGTGGAGGACGCTAAAAAGGTGAACGCCATGCTCGACATGGGTAAAATCGCGCCCCGCTTCAAGTATGTTCGAATGCCCGATCAAACCGTCCGTGACCGCCCCTGCTTTGTTATCAAATTCAGCCCCAAACCCGATCAACCCTTCACTTCAAGGGAAGAAAAGGTCATTAACAAAGTGGGTGGGCTCATTTGGATCGATCAAAACGACTTCAGCATCATCCAAACCAAAGGCAAATTGACCGAGGAGGTTGATGTCGCTTGGTTTCTTGCCTCGATGAAGGGAATGGATTTTTCCTACGAAACGTCTGAGCTCTCCTCAATCAATATTCCCGTTCCGTCTAATTTTTTTATGAGCTTCGATCTCAATATCATGGGATATCGCATGGCGCAAAAGCAGGTAAGTCAAATGACCGATTACCAACCCATTTCCCCGAACTTAGTTCCGGTGACTTCCCCCACACCCCCTCCCAGCAATCCCTAGCTTAGTTCGATCGTTCAATCGGGGCCCGCACGCGATTTCCCCACTCCGTCCAAGATCCGTCGTAGTTTCGCACCTTTTTCCGCCCTAACAGATAACTCAAGACAAACCAAGTATGGCTCGATCGTTCCCCGATCCGACAGTAGGCCACCACCTCCGTATCCGCACCGAGGGAACATCCTTCCACATAAATTTTCTCCAGCTCATCAGCCGACTTAAAGGTTCCGTCCTCCTTCACCGCCGATTTCCATGGGACACTTTTGGCCCCTGGAATATGCCCACCACGCAACACCCCCTCCTGCGGATATTCCGGCATGTGGGTGACCTCCCCTTTGAATTCCCCCGGAGAACGAACGTCGATCAGGGGTAACTTTTTTTGACTAAAGGCTAGGGCGTCCTCGTAAAAAGCGCGGATTTCCGAATCCAACCTGCGGGCGGGGGTTGGGTACTTCGCCGGAGCCACCTTGACCTTATCGCGCGTCAACTCCCGCTTCTCCGCCACCCACTTATCCCTGCCTCCATTCAAAATCTTTACCTTGGTGTGTCCAAATAGGCGAAAAGCCCAAAGCGCATAACAAGCCCACCAGTTCGATTTATCGCCATAAAAAATTACGGTGGTCTCTGGGGTAATCCCATTTCGAGCACACAATTCGGCAAAGTCTTTCGTCGAAATATAGTCCCGCACCAATCCATCTTGCAGATCTCTGCGCCAATCGATATGGACCGCCCCAGGAATGTGGCCCGTATCGTACAAAAGCACGTCCTCATTGCTCTCGACCACGCGAATCGAGGGATCGTGGAGATGAGTGGCTAACCAATCGGTCTCCACCAAAGCATCAGGTTGGGAATAGTTTCTTTGGCTCATAAAAATTACTTGGTTGAGAGGATAAAATACTTTACTCCAACCCCACTTGCAACCATCCGCCGTGTCATCCTCTGCCTTCCGTTTTTTCCTCCTCCAACAGCGGGAAGAGGGGCTGAATCGTGCCTAAGGAACGCCCTGCCATCCCCGTCGGCCACTGCGGCCAATCCTTCTCCCTCATCGCAACTTCGCCCGATAGACCTAACTGGACCAAGCCGGCCTGCGCCGTCGTCGGAATCACACACTCCACCTCTTGCAAAACCATCTGCAATACCGCCATTGCGTCCGCTAAGGTTGCCCGTAAAGCATCCCCTTGAGCCGGATCCTTCGCCAATTTCCAAGGGGCTCTGGCTTCGATCATCTGATTGCCCGCCTGAACCGCCTTCCACAACTCTCCCAGTGCCAAATGGATCTGGTTTCCCTTCATCAACTCATCCCAGTGACGGAGTGCCCCCAAAACCGTCGCCCGAAAGGCGACCGAAATTGCATCCGGAATAGGCGCCTCAGGAATTTTCCCACCGCAGTATCTTCCTACCATCGACCCGGCTCGCTGGAGCAAATTGCCCAACTCGTGCGCCAACTCCCCTTTCCTCCGGGCCGCCA
>LIBO01000047.1 GCA_001438005.1 Verrucomicrobia subdivision 6 bacterium BACL9 MAG-120507-bin52
AGATCGACCGAGATATTCTAGAAGAAAACTTCAATATGGTGGATACGGCTCGTAAATATCACCTTTCTTTGCCCGAGGTTCAGAAGGCGATTCAGATGTTTGTCGAGCGACGGGCCATCCCCGTTCGGGAGGGTGCTCCGACCAAAGAGGTGAGTGGATTGAATGGTCGTAACGGTCATGGGCAAGAGTCTGCCCGCAGGTTGCCGCCTCCCTTAGGGCCTTATCCGGTTTGCGGTTCTACGATCTCTCGCTTGGACTCCCGTCGTAGCGATGGGGGTGAGGTGGTTGAGGTGGGCGAAGGATACGCCATGGTCTACTGGGCTAAGGCGGCCAAAAAAACCAAGGTCTCAATCTCTCGCCTCCGCGACGTTCGTCTCTTTAAGGTCAAATCTCCGGGCGGGGCCGACGATGGCTCTGCTCCCAAGGCAAAAAAGAACGGGCACAGCTCTTCCAAAAGTAAGCGGAACGGACTGGTCTCGAAAGTGCGGGCGCGTTCGACTGGTAAATCGGTCGTCCGGCTTGGTGCCAAAAAGCGTCGCTAAGCCTCATCTGGGGGAATCCCCGGATCCGTGGCTCTCTTCCCAAAGATTGTATCCACCCTACGTGTGGTCAGATGTGTTCGGGCGCTCCGCTCCCGTTGAGGTGGATCTGGGAGCGGGAGACGGAGTCTACGCGGAAGTCCGCGCCAAACGGGATTTGGATCGCAATTTCGTTGCGGTGGAGCGGCTTTTGGGACGCGCGACTAAGATTGCCAAAAAAGCGGTTAGAAATCAGCTGACCAACCTTAAGGTCCTCCGGCTCGAATCCGCCTACTTTATCAAAAATCTCTGTGCCGAGTCCTCGCTCGATGCGGTCACTGTCCGATATCCAGATCCTTGGCCGAAAAGGCGTCACCACGGCAATCGGCTACTGCAAAAAGAGTTTTTGGAAGATGCGGCTCGGGCCGTCACGCCGGGCGGCTGCCTGAAGCTAACCACCGATGATCTCGAATATTTCGAGTGGGCTCAAAAAGAGGTAAAGAAGTGCGCCCCCTGGGTGGCCGACTCCTCTTGGACGGGTGCGGATGAGCCCACCAGTGAGTTTGAGGAGCTTTTTGCGAAGGAGGGCCGTCCCGTTTATCGCCAAGCTTGGCGGAGAGGTTGATCAGGCCGACTTGCTCAAACGCTCCACCTTTTCGCCCTGAAGCCGATCCCTTGCCGCCAATAGGTGGGCGAGAGTTTCTTGGGGGTTGGGACAGCGAGCTAAAGCAGGGAGGATTTCTTCGGGGGTAAGATTTCCTATTGGTCGCCCCGGAAACCAGTGGCCGCCTTGACCGAGCAGGTTGTAGCGCATTCTGGCGTAGTCGACCAAGTCGTAGGCGCTGGCCAAATTGTGCAGACGTAATATCTCACGAAAGTTGGCCTCTTTCGGGCACTCCTTCCAGTTGGGAATACCTCGATCCCAGTTGGCCCGCCATTCAGCCGAGTGCGCTTCGGTCCAAAGAGTGGAGAGCCTTTTTTCGATTGGAGGTAGCAGGGTTGGGGCCTCGTCCAACCGGGCAAGCGTGCGGACGTGTTCATCGAAGTCTGTCGGCCGGGCGGCACCGATGGAAAGTGTATGGACCCGCGGGTCACGCAGACAGAAGAGCGCATTAAATTCCATCGGGGTAAGAGGAGAGGTGGCTTGGGTCAGTTTGGCGGGGGGTTGATAGAGCATTCCGCCCTTGTCGTTCGGGCTAATAATAAAGACGCCCATATCGTTTTTCTTTGCCGCAGCGAGAGAGGGAGTGTGCTCTTGAAAAATGTAGTACCAGTGCAGGTTGACGTAATCAAACTTGCCGCTGGAGACAGCCTCCTCCACCAGTTCAGGGGAGCCATGGGTCGAGAAACCAACCCAACGGCACAGCCCCTGTTTTTGAAATTGGCGGGCACGTTCCAAGCAACCTCCAGGGCGAAGGGACCATTCCAAAATCTCCCGCTGATTGATTCCATGCAAAGAGAAAAGATCCACGAAGGGTTGGTCGAGCCGTGATAAGGAGGTGCGGAATACCCTCTCAAACTCGTTCGGATCGGCCTGGGGAGAGACCTTGGTCTGTAAAATGATTTGTTCGCGTGGAAGGGTCTTTACGACAGGGGCAAGTTGCGCTTCCGACGTCCCATAGCCTCGGGCCGTTTCGAGGTGGACGATGCCCAGTTCGACCGCCCGATGGATGGTGGCCGAGAGATTGGCCTGATTTTCCGCCGGAATGGGTTTCGGCGGTTCCTCGTCCCACCGATGTTGAAAGCGCATGCCTCCACAGGTGAGAACAGGCATGGAGAGTTCGGTTCGGCCGAATCTACGGGTAGGGATCATTCTCCAGCGAACTCGAGCAAGGTGTGAAAGGTGATTCCGATCTTTTCCAGACGCTTCCTTCCGCCCAAGTCAGGCAGATCGACGAGAAACGATCCCGCTTCCACGACCGCGCCCAAGGATCGGAGAAGCAGCACCGCCGCCTCGGCGGATCCTCCCGTTGCCACCAGGTCATCCACCAGGAGAACTTTTTGCCCCTTCTCGACGCAATCTTGATGAAGTTCGAGTGTACCCGAACCGTACTCCAAGGCGTACTCCCGCTGGATTGATTTGTAGGGCAATTTGCCCGGCTTGCGGACAGGAATGAATCCCGTCCCAAGAATCTGGGCGACAATCCCACCCAAGATAAATCCGCGTGCTTCAATCCCCGCCACCAATTCGGGGGGATTTTTGGAAAAAGGTTTGGCCATACGTTCGCCGGCAGTGCGTAGGGCTTGAGCGTGGCCTAGCAGTGGGGTGATATCGCGAAACATGATCCCTTTTTTTGGGTAGTCCGGCACGGTGCGAATATGAGCCAGGAGAGGGTCGGTCGTCACAGTTCTGTACAATCGCTCGAAGATAGAGAGTGGCAAGAATTCAGCGTGGTTTGGCTCTCGACACCTTGGGAGGATTTGGGGATATTTGGCCCATGAGCGTACAAATTCATACAGCGAAAGAGAGCAACGGAACAGTGGTGCAACTTCAGGGTAAGGTGGATGCGACCAGCGCACCCTCCGTGGAGCAAGCCTTGGTGGGGGTGATTGATCAAGGGGAGAAGCGATTGGTGTTGGATTGTGCCGGCTTAGATTTTATTAGTAGTGCAGGTCTGCGCTCCCTTCTTCTGGCCGTAAAGAAGATGAAAGCCGCCGGTGGGGCCATCTCCCTGGCTGCACTTCAACCGAACGTGAAAGAGGTGTTCGACATCAGCGGTTTCTCCGCTCTCTTTACCATTCACGGCTCAAAAGCGGACGCCCTGAAATAGCATACTCTCCGCGCAGCGGAGGGGGCTAAGCGGTGGGGGCAGGGGTACTTTTGGCTTTGCGAAGGAGCAGGATATTCCGATCTCCCTCACGACGATACTCAGCCAGGTCGACCATATTTTTCACCAGATGAATGCCTAAGCCTCCCAGTTGCCGTTCCTCAATCGGAGTCTCGATATCGGGCTCCGCTGTCTCCAGGGGGTTGAACTCTTTGCCACGATCTTCAAACTCCATTTCGATCACTCCCAAGTTGTAGCGAAAGGTAATGTGGATGGGGTGCACGCCCTGTTCGTCAAAGCCGTACTTGATGATGTTGGTCAGAATTTCCTCAATGGAGACGAGCAGGTGATACCGAAGCCGACCCCCGATGTCGTGCTGCGTGGCAAAACTTTCGAAAATCGAATTCACCCGAAGCAGGTCTTCGATTCGATTCTTAACGGTGACTTTGACTTCGGCTGGCTTCATACCGAGGAAAGAATGAGGGATTGGAGTCCGGCGATGCGGAAAATCTGGGCAGTTTCCGGCGCGACTTTCTCGAGCCCGAAATTAAATCCGTGCGCCTTGACTGTCTTGGACGCATCGATGCACAGGTGGACAAAGGCGGAGGCGACATAGGGCACGGCTGCCACTTCAAATCGAACCGGCCCACGGTGTTTGGAGAGAATCTGGCGGACCTCGGAGCGGATTTCTCCGACACGTACCGCATCCATCCGGCCTTGGAGGAAGATCCGCAGGGCTCCGTCCTTCAGTTCATGAGTAAACGCGGGGCCGGTACCACCGTCCATCAGGTGATCCATTCCCGTCAGAGCAAAAACGCGCTGGATTTCGGCCGGGCAGCGTGAGATGCGGAAGAGGCCATTGCGCCGTTGGAGTTCGCGGGCGGCCTCAAAGATGAGTCGAAGAACAGCGGAGCCAATATAGGTAACATCTTTGAAGTCGCAGGTAAGGTTGGTCGGTTGGCGATCGAGTTCGGCCCGAATGGGTAGTTTGAGCTCTTGGCTCGCTAAGGTATCCAGCCGGCCGGCGAAAGATAGGGTAACCCCGGAACCGTCTCGGTGGGGGGTCATAAAGCTCATCGCGTAATTATGAGCAGAGGCGAGGGGAGGAGCAACCCCAGCTTTCGGGGCGGGTAAAAAGTGGGGGAGGGTTAAACTCGGGAAGCGTCGAGCAGCTTTTTATTCATCTCGCGGAGGCGACGACTCAGAATGGTGCCGAGGCCGACGAGGAACATTCCGCTGAGCTGGTGATTGTTGTTCATCAGAAGTTCGAGTTGAGGCCAAGAGATTCCCCAGACAAGAGATGAGGTGGTGGGAAAGATACTGGCGGAGGTGAGACCTGGGTCGAAAATTGAAATTTCGCCGAAGGTATCGCCCGGAACAAGTTTCGCTAGCTCCAGCTCCGAGCTTTGGCCTTGGCGACGAACGGAAAGTTCACCCGACACGAGAATGTACATTTTGCCAAGTTGGGCACCTTCATCGATCAGATTTTCGGGTGGTTCGACCGCGACAAACTCGCCATAGCCGGCCAAAGCGGAGCGAGCCTCCTCGGTAAAATGCTCGGTGATTCCGCTGGCGGGAAGAGTGGCGTGGGCGAGAGGATCAGACATGAAGCAAGAATTATGCTTGGAATCGCTTTGCGGTCAATCGGAAGGGCAGGAGGCTCTTCTATTTGGGAGCTGCCGGATTGGCCGTGGGAATAAGCTTAGCGCGCTCTTTTTCAAAATTTGCGGGCTGAGTGAGCGGCCGAGGTCCGTTCAAATCCGCTTTGCGCATATGGGTAGGGAGAGTGGAAGGGGCAGGATCGACATTAGCCGTCCAGGTGGTGCGGCGGACCGATTGCGGTTTAACCGAGCCATCGGCGTTCAACTGGAACTGCATGAACGTATCTTGGCCGATGCGGGTGGCCTGGCGGCGATCGAATCCATCAATCTCCCAAGAGCCTTTCTGAAAAGGATCTGAGCTGGCCTCTTTCTTCCAAATGGTGCCGTAGGTGTCCTTCCGCCACTCGTTGCCGTCGCTGTCATATTTCCAGAAGGTGGACTCCTTTGGGGCACAGTAGCGGTAGAGGTTGCGACCGACCTGCCTTGGGATGACTGTGGTGCGGGGATCGTCTTCGCGAAGGAGTTCTCCTGCGCAAAGGAGAGAGGGCAAGAGGAGAAGGGCCACAGCAGAGCGGGCGCCGGAGAAGGCCATAGGGTGATTTTATGTGGGAAGGAGGCGGAAGCAATCGGGAAGCTTGAGGAGGGGCGGGGAGTGCGTAGGATAAAAAACGGACGGGTGGCAGAGCGGTTTAATGTACCTGACTCGAAATCAGGAGTAGGGGTAACCCTACCGTGGGTTCAAATCCCACCCCGTCCGAGTCCTCGAGGACGGGGTAAAGCCAATCAAGCCGGAGGCGAAATGTGATTGGGCCAGGGGCGGGTGTTCGGGGGCCAAATCCCACCCTTTTAAAATACGCCGTGACAGTTTCGTGACAGAGTTCGGTCTTTTTTGGTATTTTGAATGGGGCGAGGGGAAGATTGGAAAACGCTATGAAAAAGCGAAGTGGTAAAAAGGGGGTAGAAATTTTAAAAAAGATGAGTAGAATCATAGCAATGAGATTTGGTCGGCATATCTATGCAATGATTGCTGTTTCTTTGTTTGGAGGTGCATCGATTCGTGCCGAAAACATTGTGATCGGAACGTTGATTGATGATTCTGGATACCTTTTTAGTTCATTTGGAAATCAGTACACGCTGGGAACTACTCGGGGTGCAAATTTCGGAGGTTCTACCGTGAGTTGGTATGGCGTGAACATGAGTTCCACCTCAGGCGCTAATGGGATAAGTTGGACAGGCTCCGTAGCAACGGGGGCAAAATATGGATTTTCTGGAATTTATAACAGTAGCAGTCCCGGAACGGCAGCGGCAGCTGATAGCCTGACGAACACGGGAATTTTCGGTGGCAGTACAAGCATTTCGATTTCGGCCACTGCCGGTCAGAAATATTTAATCGATCTGCTTTTCGCCAACCAATTTAGTGGAACCGGTGCTGGCTACATTCCTTATCGAACCATGGATGTCAGTGTGGGTGGGCTGTTATATGCGGATGATCTTACGCTCAATGGCACACAGTCGCCTGACCGAAGGCCGTTAGTCTATCGCTTTGAAGTCACTCCTTCGTCAAACTCTATTCAAATCACGTTTGCAAGTGGTGCCGTTGTTTCTGGATCCCCAACCGATCAAACTCCCTACGTGAATGCGATGACGGTCACTCAAGTCCCCGAACCTTCCGCTCTTTCGCTTCTCGCAATTGGTTTAGGCGGATTGGCGATGTTGCGTCGTCGTCGGTCATAATCTCTCAGTCCCCCACCAATCCCCGACAAAATCCGTAGTCCCCGATTCCTGTAGCTTACTGGCTTCGGGGCAGTGGGGAGATAACTCCTTCGGATCGAACAGCCATCAATCCGCTAAAAGGGTGGCTTCAAAGGGGTCCCGGGTTGGCCCCGTGAGACCTGCCCCCGCCCATTCTGGCTTCTCGTTCCACGACGGGATGAATGTCCGCTAACGCGGGGGAATTCAAATCCCGGCGGCCCGATGAATTTCCTGTTAGTGGAAGTACTTCCGAATGACCCCATTCATCGGATTGGTGGGAACTCCGAATATTCAGACAGCTACAAATCAGCGAAACAGATCGGAGTGCGTGCCATTTGTGTTTCAAGAGCGCGTGTTA
>LIBO01000048.1 GCA_001438005.1 Verrucomicrobia subdivision 6 bacterium BACL9 MAG-120507-bin52
AAACCCACCAAGTACCTCACCTTCAGCGTCCATATGGATGGACTCGAGCCCGAACATGACGCCGCTGTCTGTCGCGATGGTACCTACAAAACCGCCCTCGAAGGCATCAAAGAGGCCGTTGCCCGCGGGTTCCGTGTCACCACCAACACCACTCTCTTTGAAGGGGCGAACCCCGCCCGCGTCCGAGAATTTTTTGATGAAATGATGAAGCTAAAGGTCGAAGGCATGATGCTTTCCCCAGGCTACAGCTACCAAAAAGCGCCCGACCAAGAGCACTTCCTCGGTCGCGAACGCACCAAGAAATTGTTCCAAGAGATCCTCAACCAGCGCAAAAAATCTTGGAAATTTAATCTTTCCCCTAACTTCCTCGAATTCCTCCAAGGCAATGTGGATTACGACTGCACCCCTTGGGGTAATCCCACCTTTAACGTCTTTGGCTGGCAGAAGCCCTGCTACCTTCTCCAAGACGGCTATGTCCCCACTTTCAAACAGCTGATGGAAGACACCGCGTGGGAGCAGTACGGGCAGAAGAGTGGCAACGAAAAGTGTCGCGACTGTATGGTTCACTGCGGTTACGAGGCTAGTTCGGTGGACGATACCTTTGGCTCTCTCCCGGGCTTCGCCCGCACCGTTAAAGCCGCCATCGCCTACGGAACCTGACCCACCGTCAGGATCCACTCCCTCCCATGCCCCAAGCCGAAAAACACGCCCGACCTACTCACAAACCCGGATCGATCGAGGGCTCCACTCTCTCTTGTTCCACCGATCAAGCTCGGCGCCACGCCCTTCAGACCGCTTTCGACTATCGGGGCGACGTCACCCTCGAGCTAGCTCAAGGCAAAAAAGTCGTCGGTTTTGTCTACCGCTACGATGAAAACCCCGGCGTCGTTTACCTCTACATTCCTCAAGGCAAAGACTCCGTTCCGGAAACCCTGCCAGCCAAAGATGTCACTGCGGTTCACTTCACCGGCGAGGATCCCGCTTTTGGTAAATCGTGGGACGACTGGACGACCAAAGCGGAAAAAGAGCGGGTGAAAGAGGCCGAACGCCTCGCCCGCGAAGCTGTCGCTCGCGGCGAACTGTAAATACCCCCCATGCGTCGCTGCATGGAGTGGACCGAAAAGTCCAGCGGCACTCGCCCCACTACGACCTACCGGGTCTCCCTCTTCTCCGGGGTTGTCCACTGGCAACGCAAAGAGAAGGATGCGGAAAAGTGGGAAACCCCAAAATTGTTGCCGACCGATGTGTGGGAGCGACTGATTGAGGAGGTGGATAAACGCTATCAACGCCGCCGGGCTCGTCACGAAGATGTCCTTCTGGTCCGCTCCGCTTATCAAAAAGCCCCAAAACTGCCTTCTGCCTAATCCTGCTCTTGCCGACTCCCTTTTTTTCCGATACTGTTATCCCTTATGGCAAACGTCGCCGTCATCCGTACCGGAGGTAAACAGTACAAGGTCAGCGAAGGCGAGACCCTTGAGATTGAACGCCTTACCACCGCCGCCGGGTCCTCGGCCGAGTTCTCCGACGTACTTCTGGTTGTTCAAGACAGCAAAGTTCAGGTCGGCAAGCCCACCGTTGCTGGAGCCAAGGTCGTCGCGGAAGTGGTGAACCATAATCGCGCGCCCAAAGTAATCGCTTTCAAATATCGCCGCCGGGAAGGGTACCACCGCACCGTCGGCCATCGTCAGTCCAGGACTCGGATCAAGATTCAAAAGATCCAAGCTGGCCAATAACCAAGGAACCCGTCATGGCCCATAAAAAAGGACAAGGATCGACAAGAAATGGTCGCGATAGCCGCAGTCAGCGGTTGGGAGTGAAATGCTTCGGTGGCGAAACCATCCCCGCCGGCTCTATCATTATCCGCCAACGCGGCACCAAATTTCAGGCCGGGCAAAACGTCGGTATGGGCAGGGATCACACCCTCTTCGCTCTCTCCCATGGTCGGGTCCGCTTTGATAAGGGAAACCGCCGCATCCATATCGATCCGTCCCCCGCCGCGGCATCCTAAACCCCGCTCAGGGCCCCCCTTGGCCCCCTCCGCTATCCCCTCGGGCGATCTCCTCCGCATCCGCGGAGCCCGCCAACATAATCTCGCCAACCTCTCCCTCGATATTCCTCGGCACAAGTTGGTCGTTTTTACGGGTCCCTCCGGATCAGGAAAAAGCTCTCTCGCCTTCGACACCATCTACGCAGAAGGGCAACGCCGATACCTCGAAAGTCTCTCCGCTCACGCCCGGCATCACCTAGCGCAACTTCCCGCCTGCGCCGTCGACACGATCGAGGGTCTCTCTCCCACCCTGGCCGTCGAGCAGCGCCAAGCCGCCGGTTCCCCACGCTCGACCCTCGCCACCGCCACCGAAATCCACGATCACCTCCGCGTGCTCTTTGCCACTCACGGCACGCCACATGATCCAAAAACAGGGAAAGCGCTCCTCGCCTTCACTCCCCAACAGATCGTGGACCAACTAGTAAAAAAGGGGTCGGGTCGCGCCCTCGTTCTTCTGGCACCCTTGACCCAAGCCGACCCCGTTCGCCTTAAAAAAGAGGGGTTTTTAAGAATTCGAAGAAAAAACAGGATTGTCGAAATCGAGCCCGACTCCTCCTCCTCTTCCTTTGACCTCGTCGTCGATCGCCTCACTCTCCAATCCTCCGCCCAAGGTCGCCTCAACGATTCGGTTGAACTCGCCCTTCGTCTCGGCCAAGGAACATGTGCCGCCGCTTTGACCAACCCCGACTTCACCGAAATTCTTCCAGAACCTGTCCTAGTATTTTCGACCCACCCCACCAACCCGGAAACAGGCGCCACCATTCCCCAACTCACCCCACGGCACTTTTCCTTTAATAGTGCCGAAGGCGCCTGCCCCGATTGCGCGGGTCTTGGCTCTCGCCTCATCCCGGACCCTGCAAAAATTATCCCGAACCCCGCTCTCTCCCTCGAAAAGGGTGCCATCCTGCCCTGGAACCGTGCCCACCCGAAAATTCGCGCCTTTTATCGCACTTTGGCCAAGGAGTTTCTGCAGTGCGCCAAGATTCCTCCCCAAACCCCGTGGAAAGACTGGCCTGAAAAAGCAAAAAAGATCCTCCTTCACGGTTCCTCCGGCCGGGTATTCCTCAAAGATAAGGCGTGGGAGGGGCTCCTTCCGGAACTCACCCGTCAACTCCAACAGGCTTCCTCCGACTCCGCTCGCCACCGGTTACAACGCTTTTTTTCCGACGGCGTCTGCCCCTCTTGCCAAGGTGCCCGTCTTCAACCCTCCTCTCTTCATGTCACTTTAGGAGGTCCACCCGGGGTGGGTCAGACCATTGCGTCGCTTTGCCAGCAATCGGTTTCCGAGGTTGCCGCGTGGCTCGCTCGCCTTCCGCACCCCACGGGTCCCCTCGCCCATGCTTTTCCTCCCCTGCACGCAGCCTTAACCCAGCGCCTCTCATTCCTAGAACAGCTCGGCCTCGGCTATCTCTCGCTCGACCGCTCGATCGACACCCTCTCGGGGGGTGAATATCGCCGCGCCCGTCTCGCCACCCAAGTGGGAGGTGGCTTAACGGGTGTCCTCTATGTCTTGGATGAGCCCAGTATAGGTCTTCATCCCGCCGACCACTCCCGCCTGCTCGATCTCTTATTCCATCTTCGGGATTTAGGAAACTCGCTCATCGTGGTCGAGCACGACGAGGAAACTCTCCGCCGGGCCGACTACCTCATCGAATTCGGCCCGGGGGCAGGCTCCTTGGGTGGACAAATTACCGGCCAAGGGACTCCACAAGAAATCTCCGCCCGACCCAAATCTCTCACGGGAGCCTTTCTCTCCGGTCGGAGAAAGATTTCCTTTCCCCGAAAAATGAAAGAGTTCGCCGATTGGCTTCACCTGAAAGGGGTGACCACCCACAACTTAAAAGGGGTCAACCTCACCATTCCGCTTCAAGCTTTCACATGCATCAGCGGAGTGAGTGGCTCAGGAAAAAGTTCTCTGATATTCGATACCTTGGCTCCCGCACTTCAGCGACGACTCGGCTCGGTTTCCTCCGCTCCACTCCCAGGACCCTTTCTATCCTTATCGGGCGACGAGTCTCTCACCCGAGCCATCGTCATCGATCAATCCCCTCTTTCCCGCCAATCCCGCTCCCACCCCCTTTCTCTCTTGGGTGTTTGGGACGATCTGAGAAAACTTTTCGCCTCTCTTCCCTCCGCGAAAGCCCGCGGATTCACCCCTTCCCGCTTCAGCTTCAATGTGCGGGGAGGGCGCTGCGAGACCTGCTGCGGGTTGGGGCAGGTCGCCGTTCAGCTCCAACTTCTGCCTGAGGCCATTGCCCCTTGCCCTACCTGCCAAGGACATCGATATAATCGCGAAACCTTATCGGTAACCTACCGTGGGCACTCCATCGCCCAGATCCTCGAACTTTCGGTCGATCGCGCGTTCGATCTCCTTCGCGCCATTCCACCCCTTGCCGCCGCGCTGGGTGCACTGCAAAAGGTCGGCCTCGGATATTTGCCGGTGGGCCAATCGGCCGACCGCCTTTCGGGTGGGGAGGCACAAAGAGTGCGGCTCGCCTCCGCCCTCGCCCAACGCACCCACGGTCCTACTCTTTACCTTTTGGATGAACCGACCACCGGACTCCACCTGGCCGAGGTGGAAAACCTACTTTCAGTTTTCTTCGATTTATGCGATCTAGGCCATACAATTGTGGTTGTGGAACATCATCCCGACATCATGCGCCACGCCCAATGGATCATCGATCTCGGTCCGGGAGGCGGGCACTCGGGTGGGCAGATTGTGACGCAAGGCACCCCGCCAGAGGTGGCCCGCCATCCAACAAGTGCGACGGGAAAGGTCCTCGCTCCGTGATCAGGTTTTCTTTCATCCTGTCTCTCCTGCTGATCCCCCTCATCGCTGGGGCCGCCCCCGAGGAGCTTCCGAAAGATCTGCGTGTCGCCCAAGAAATGATGCAAGACGGATTGGGTCGAGACGCCGCCTCCCGCATTCGCTCGTGGCTGGAGAAAAACAACCGCACCCCCCAACCAGAGGCGGAACTCCTCCTGGCGGAAGCCCTGCTTCTTGATCATCGACCCGAAGAATCTCTCGCCTCACTTCCCAAAAACTGTCCGCCCCATCTACTTTCCCGCTACCGGATCACGCGGGCCTCCGCTTTGAATGAAGCCGGCCGATGGAAAGATGCCCTCAGCGCCTGGCAGGAAGTAAAGCGAGAGAGCCTCACCCCAAAGGAAAACTCCCAAGTCCGCTATGGCCTCATCACCGCTTGGCTCCAACTCAACGACACAATCGCCGCCACCCGAGAGTTGACTCAGATCATCGAGGATCCCAAAGACCCCTCCCGAGACACCGCCCGGCTTCTCCTGGTCAAAGTTCTCCTTTCGGAGGGCAAGTCGGACGAGGCCAACAACACTTTGGCAAAGATTTCCCCGAAAAGTCCTCCCTTCATTCTTTCCGAAGCCACCTACTGGAAAGCCAGACTTCTCGCCCTGCGGGGAAAAGCGGAGGAGGCCCGCACCCTTTTCGAGAAAGTGATCGACGATTCGAAAAACGCCACTCGCGAAATCGTCACGCAGGCATGGATTGCAATTGGGCAAATCGACCGAGCTCGGGAAAAGCCCGCCGATGCCGCTACCGCGTTTGAAAAAGCGCTGGATCGCGGAGGTAACCCCGACACCTTCCTTACCGCGGCCCGAGAATATCTTGCCTCGGCCAAATCTGCTCAATCTTTACCGACCGCATCCCTTCGTCTGAGGGACTCTGTTCGAGAACGAGAGGGGGACGACGAAAAACGGGGCCGTTACGCGCCGGCACTGCTTCTTTTGGCCGCCAGTGCGCTCGATACAGCTAACTATGAGGCGGCCGTGGCGGATCTAGACAATTTAATCAAAACCTATCCCACCTCCCCTGCCGTCCCTGCCGCCCAAATTCTTCTCGCGGAAGCACTCGTCAAACAAGGCCAACCCGCGGCCGCCCGAGACCAACTCGAAACGACTCTCAAACGCGAAAACCTTCTGCCAGAAATTCTTTACCAAGCCCAAGCTGCCCTCGCCGATCTCCTACTCTCGGACGGAAAGGCTTCCGAATCGTGCGCTTTGTGGGAGAAGGCCGCCTCCAGTGCCCCTGAGGCTAACCTCAGCGAGCAGGCCTACTTCAACGCCGCTTTGGCTGCTGCCCGCGTGCCTGATCCCGCCACTTTCGGACGTCTCGAAGACCTCTTTACCAAAAAATATCCTGAAAGTAATCGCCGCGCCGCTCTGGCTCTGGAACGAGGACGGATGCTCGAGACAAAAGGTGATTCCTCGGCCAGCCGCTCCGCCTTAGCCGAAGTCTCGAAACTGCCCGGGGCGGAAACATTAAAGGATGAGGCATCGTTACGACGCGCCAGTTCCCTGCTGCGCACGGGCGATTACCCCGCGGCCACTGTTGCGTTTGCCGAGTTTGAAAAGAGTTTTCCCAAATCTCCTCTTCTCCCCCAAGCGCTCGCCTCTGGCATCGAGGCTCGCCTCCGTCAAAAGGAGCTCACCGGGGCGCAGGCTCGGGCGGAATTCGCCAAGCTCCTTGCCCGCTTTCCGGACAGCAGCCTCGCTCCATCACTGGCTTTTCAAATTGGCCAAACCCACTACGAGGATAAAAACCACGGGGAGGCTCTCTCCAGCTTTCGGGAAATGGCAGACAAGTTTCCCAAGGATCCCCTGGCCAATGACGCCTTGTACTACGCGGGCCTGAGCGCCTTGGCCCTCGGCAATCCCGAGGAAGCGGTGAAACTATTTCGTTCCCTTCCAGAAACTTCGCCCCTCCGGCTCGATGCCCGCTTAGCTGAAATTGACGCCTCTCGGACCTCGGGCGACTACATCGGTGCCCTCCAGATCGCGAACTCCCTCTTAGCCAATAAAACTCCAGACCAACGCGCTTGGGTCGAAGCGACGAAGCGGCGCCTCGCCTGTGAGTTTGCCCTCGGCGGCACCGATCGGGCC
>LIBO01000049.1 GCA_001438005.1 Verrucomicrobia subdivision 6 bacterium BACL9 MAG-120507-bin52
GTAGCAGCGTATTCGGTCAGTCCAGCCTTGCCTGCGGGGCTTTCCATCAGCACCTCTACGGGTGTTATCAGTGGAACGCCCTCGGCGGTTTCTGCCTCGGCCACCTATACCGTAACGGCGACCAACGGGACGGGAAGCACCACGGCAACAGTAACGATTGAGGTGAGCCCAGCGGGCAGTACATTTGCAGGCTGGAGCGGCGGAGCAACGCTGGATGCAGTTAATTTGGCCAAGTATGCGATCGGCGGGGCAAGCAACCTGAGCGTTGAAGGTGTTCAGTCCACCTCAGCGTTGGACGGTACCAGCCTCTCGATTACGGCAATTGTACGCACGGATGATACGACACTAGATGTGGTCGGCCAAGCGGTGACGAATTTGGCGGATTACGCCTCATCTGAATTGGTGGTGCAGGTTGAGGGAGATGCAACGGGCATTGACCAGACGGACGTACCCGCAGGGTGCACCAAGAAAAAATTCAGCGTGGCACGTGGTGACGCCGGAAAGAAGTTCCTGCGGTTGCAGGCGACGCTGAATCCGTAGTTGATTTGACTTGAAGTTTTAAGAAGGGCTGGAGGCGACAAGCTTCCAGCCCTTTTTGTTTATGGATCGGTAGGGACGAATACACTTATTCGTCCATGCGGAGGGTTGTTCACTGAAACGTAGGCATGGACGCGTAAGGATACGCGTCCCTACCGGTGAATCGGGAATCAGACGCCCCGTTGGGGGCAAAGTTTCCGTAGTTCGCACTGGGGGCAGTTCGGGTTTCGCGCCATGCACCGCTTCCGGCCGTGTGCAATGAGAAGGTGGGAGACCAGTGTCCAATCCTCTTTCGGAATGAGTCGCACCAGTGCGCTCTCCACTTTCACGGGGTCGAGATGCCGCGTCAGCCCCATCCGGCGGGAAAGACGACCCACATGGGTATCCACCACCACTCCCTCCGCCAGCCCAAAGGCGTTCCCTAAAACCACATTGGCCGTCTTTCGACCCACCCCAGCCAGTTGGTGGAGAGCCTCCATGGTTTTTGGAACTTTTCCACCATGCTCCGCCACCAGGGAGGCGGCACAGGAGCGAAGGGAGCGTGCTTTCGCGCGATAGAATCCGGTTGAGTGAATGATCTTTTCTAACTCTTTCTGCGAAATCGCCGCCAAGGAGGCGGCATCGGGACAGCGGGCAAAGAGTCCAGGGGTGACTTGGTTGACCCGCTCATCGGTGCACTGGGCGGAGAGAATGGTGGCGATGAGAAGTTGAAGCGGAGTGGTGAAATTCAGCGCACAGTGGGCGTCGGGATAGGTCCGCTTCAGGATGGCGAGGATTTGAGTGGTCCGGCGACGCAGAGCCGGGGAAGGGGTCACGGGGCAGGAGCCGAAGCCGCCGGAAGAGATTGCAGAAGCTCGGTGGCCTCCGTTGTGACGGAGGAGTTGGGATATTTCGAGACGAGAGTGGTCAACAGCTTGCGCGCATCGTCATTTTTCTGCTGCGCCCGCCGGATTTTGGCCGCCCGCAATAAGCCTTGTCCGGACAACTCGGGCAGGTTGTCGTAGTAGAGATCGATCTTCTGGTAGTAGGAGACAGCGAGATCTAGAGGATCAAGCGGAGGCTTCCCCACACCCTGTTCGAGCTGAGGGGAGGTGAGTTTTTTTGTCGCGAGAGTCTCGAGAGTTTGGCCAAAGGCGAGCATCGATTTGGCTTTCATCTCGTTTGAGGCGTTGGAACTTTCGATGATGCCAACCCACAGCTCGAAAGCGGCCGGATCTTTCTTGGTGCCGTCATACTTGCCCGCTTCGGCCAAAGCTTGGGCCCGCAGGTATTTGGCCTCCTGCACCTTATTGGACCACGGATAGTCACGAGTGAGCTCAGCAAAATACTTTTCCGCTTCGGCTTTGCGGTTGGCTTGAAAATCGATCTGACCCAATCCGAAGAGGGCCGCGGCTTGCGCATGTTGACGCGGATCCTTTGTCCCCACCTTCGCGGGAAACTCTTTGCGAATCCGTTCGAAGACAGGGCGAGCATCATCCCCTTTGCCCGCGGCCAAGAGAGCATTGGCGAAGCGCTGCAGATCTTTCCAATCCAGAGCTACCTTGGCGGCGAGGGACTGCTTGTACGCCTCCTCATACAGACGGAGAGCGAGAACACTTTGGCCGGCCTCAAAGGGAACGCTGGCTTGGGCAAAGAGAATTTGAGCCACCAGCCCCGGCCGGTCACTGGACTCACCGGCCAGTTCGCGGAAGGGTAAAAGGCAATCCTCCACGGGAGACTCCCCCGATTTAAAGCGGAGGAGAGACAGATTGACCAACTTGGTTAGGACCGGGGAGACACGGGCGGAGGAGAGCCCTAAAATCGCTTTGCGGTAGAGACCGATTGCGCGTTGGATCGACTCCTTCCACTGCTTTTTTCCATCGTCGGGCAGCGAAGCGTAGTTTCCGAGCGCGTTCGCCTTGGTTAATTCGAGATTCGCCGATTTTTCGAGGGCAGAGTAGGCGAGGTCGGACATGGCGGCGGGGGGCGGGGAGGCTTTGGGATCGGGATAAAGCTCCTGGAAAAGTTCGAAGGCACGCTTGTAAGCTTGCAGGGCTTGGCTTTCGTCGCGCTCCTCCGCAAAAGAGGCGCCGCGGGAAAGGTAGGCGGCCATGTTGCGCGGATCTTTCGGGTAGGCGCGGAACTGGTCTTCCTGGGCCGCGAGCATGAGATCCTTTTTCTTGTCCTTGGCGTAGAAGCGCCAGATCCGCTCGTAGGCAACCAGCCCCGCGGGGGTGCCGGAAAGCTGGGTGGCCGTGGTTTTCCATGCGGTCAGGGCTTCCTCCGGTTTCTTCTCTTCCAAAAGAGTGTCGCCCCGGGCGAGGAGCGCGTTGCCCAAGTTGCTCGATTTGGGGTAAGCAGCGGCAAATTTGGCGAAAGCGGTGGCCGCTTCGGGTAATTTCTTAGCGGCGCGTAGGGCATAGGCTAAGCGGAGAGAGGCGTCCTCCTTGATGGAGGGAGTCGTGGCGTTGGTGCTGAGTTGGGTAAACTGGGTGATACCTTCGTTGATCTTTTTCTCACTGATCAGGGCGCTGGCATAAGCCAACTGGGTTTGCTCTCTGCTCTCCTCCGATATTTTTCGTTTCCCGGACTTCACCTCGGCCAGGAATGATTCGTAATATTTGAGCGCCTCCGCCCCCTGCCCGCTCTTTTGGTAGGCCGAGGCGATAAAGCGGGGAATTTCGTCCGCGTACCGGGGGTCGACCCCTTTTTCTTGAGCGGCTTTGAGACGTTTGATCGAGTCGTCGTATTTCCCGTCCTCCAGCAAAGCGAAGCCGACGAGATAGTCGACCAAGCCGGCGACTCCTTTCTGATTGGGATACTTCTTCTGATATTCGGCCACGAGCCGGTCGGCCTCGGAGGTGCGACCTTGGAGCGCGTAGGTAAGGATGATCTGCTGTTCGGCCGTGGGGGCGACATCGGGCGGACCAAAGCGAGCGACCTGCCGGAAGACGAGGCGGGCTTCGTCGTACTGGCGGGTTTGGAGGTAGGCTTGCCCGAGTTGGATCAGGGCTTGGCTGGAGAGATCGGGACGATTGCGAACTTCCTCAATTTTTTGCTGACCCTTTTGGATGCGACGAAGTTTTTCGGGGGCAGGGGAGGCTTGGCCCGAGATTTCGGCCCGGAGAGGGGCGAGGTTGGCTTGGAGAAGTTCGATCAACTCCTCCTTGCCGGGGATGGTTCGGAGTCGGACGATCGCCTCAGGGATGCGGCCGGCGGCGAGGTCGAGACTGGCCATCTGCAGATTGGCCTCGAGGGCGAGAGCAGGATTCGATCCCGCGGCAATGCGGGAGTAGATCTGACCAGCCCGGGCGAGGGCGGCCTCCGCGTCGGTTTTCTTGAAATCGGCCAGCAGCTGGCGGGCACGCTGGGCCTCGGCGTAAGCTTGGAGGTAGTCGATATCTTCGGTTAACTCTTTCTCCTTATCGGACGAGCGAGCGGCATCCAGATCTTGGCTGGCCTCGGCAAAAGCCCCTTCTTGTATGTGCAGGCGGGCTTGGAGGAGGCGGATTTCTCCTAAAGATTTCGATTCGGGGAACTGCTTGGGGAAAGCGGTGATCAGGGTCAATGTCTCGGCCACGCTCTTTTTGCGCTCGGCCGATTTTTCGGGAGCGGCGCCAGCTTGGGCGGCTAAAGATTGGATGATGTAGTAGGCGGCCTCCTCGAGGACGTCCTTCTCTTTCGAGACCGATTGCACTTTGCGGTAAGCGGCGACGGCGGGCGCCCACTGGGAGAGGTTGTATTGCGAGCGGGCGAGGAGGAGATAAGCACTGGAGATGTTCAGGGATTGGGGGGTGGCTTTGATAAAGGCTTCGGACAGTTTGACGACCTCGTCGTAACGCTGGTTGTCGTACGCCTCGACGATTTTCTTGGCAGCCTCCGCGCCCTCTTGGGCCGAGAGCGGGGAGAGAGAGATAGCCAAAAGGGCCGAAAGCAGGATTCGAAGGGTAACCATCTGGTCCAAGGATAAGGAGAGAGAGGGTGGGTGGGCGAGCGTAACGTGAGTTGGGTTGGGAATTTTTTCCCTTGCTCGGGAGAGGGATCTTAGGGATGATTTCCCCATTGATGATGTGCCCTTCGCCGATCCGATTCGCCTGGTCTGTTTGACCTCACTCTTTTTCATGTCCTCCATTTTTTCCCTTTGATGGTGCGCTTGGTTCAGCACGTGGTTGTAGGCATGGGCACCTAATGCAAGAGTTACGGGCGAATCATCGGATCCGTGCCCGGGAAGTTTTCCTGGTGGACGCCGCGGGTCAAAAGCGGGGTGTGATGAATTTCAACGATGCGATGAACGCGGCTCGGGCGGCGGGACTGGATCTGGTGGAGGTGAGTGGGGCCAGCAATCCCCCCGTTTGTAAGATTTTGGATTTTGGCAAGTACCGGTACGAGATGGACAAACGGGAGCGGGAGACGAAGAAGCACAATCTAGCGGCCAAGGTGAAGGAGATGAAATTTCACGTGAATATTGATCCGCACGACTACGCCACCAAAATGCGCCAGACGGAGAATTTTTTGTGGAAAGGGATGAAGGTGAAGGTGGTCATGGCGTTTCGGGGGCGGGAAATGCAGCACCAAGAGTTGGGACAGGCCTTGGTGGTGACGATTCGGGACGATTTGAAGCTGGTGGCGGTGGCGGATGCCAACCCGAAATTGATTGGCAGGAACATCACAATGATGTTAAATCCTCTCCCCGCTAAGAAGCGGGTGCGGCGCTGGACAACCGAGAAAGCCGAGGGGGCTTACGAGGATGAGGACGGCGAAACGGAGGGCACCGAGACGGCTCCAGCCTCCCCCGTAGCAACCCCAACCGCGATCCCCTCGGAAGGTTCCCATGCCTAAGCCGATCTCTCGCCGAAAGACAAAGAAGTCCGCCGCCAAGCGCTTTAAAGTGACGGCGAGTGGCAAAATTCTTTTTGGCAAGCCGGGTCGCCGACATCTGGCCTCCAGCAAGAACCGGAAGCGGATGCGTCGTTTGGGCAAGATCGCCGTCTTGGATAAGACCGATATGGCCCGGATTTTAGAGAACCTGCCCTTCCGCTAGGAGATCCCCATGCCCCGCGCCACCAATGCACCCGCCTCCCGTGAACGTCGTAAACGCGTAGTCGCCAGCGCGGCGGGCTATCGCGGACGGAGGAGTAAACTTTTCCGGTACGCCAAAGACGCCACCATGAAGGCGAAGTACTGGTCGTACCGCGATCGCAAGACGAAGAAGCGCAACTTTAGGAACCTGTGGATCGCGCGCTTGAGTGCCGCCTGCAAAGCGCAGGGAATGAACTACAGTTCTTTTGCCGGGGCGCTGCGCAAGGCGGGAGTGGAGCTGGACCGAAAAGTTTTGGCCGATTTGGCCATCCACGAGCCCGCCGCTTTCGCCGCGGTGATTCAAGCCACCCGCGGCTAAGCTTTGGGACCCTCCGTGTCCCAGGCCTCTTCCTCTCCTCAAGAAATTCTCACCCGGGCTCTGGCCGAGCTGGCGGCAGCCAAAGACCCGGCCTCGGCCCAAGCGTGGCGCAACCGTTATCTGGGGCGGCAGGGCGAGGCGCAAAAAATATTGGACGGGCTGAAGAGCCTACCGGCGACGGAGCGACCGGCGGCGGGCAAGGCGGCCAACGATTTTCGGAAAGCCTTGGAGGAAGCGTGGGCGGAGAAGGGGGAGAGCGGGGCGGGCGAGAGTCGTGCGACATCGGGGGAGATCGATCCCACCTTGCCGGGCAAACCGTACCCTTCGGGGGCGGTGCATGTGGTCACGCAGACGTTGGATCGAATCATCGATATTTTTCATCGGCTGGGCTTTGCTTTGGCGGATGGACCGGAGATCGAGACGGAGCACCACAACTTTGATGCCCTGAACACGCAGCCGGATCATCCCGCGCGGGATGAGGCGGATACGTTTTATTTGGATCTACCGCCGGGGCCGCACGGGCGGTGGTTGTTGCGGACGCAGACTTCGCCCGTGCAGATTCGGGTTTTGGAAAAGAGAAAACCGCCGATCAAGATCATCGCCCCAGGGCGCTGCTATCGGCGGGACGAGGTGGATGCCACCCACGGGATCTTCTTTCATCAGGTGGAGGGACTTTGTGTGGGAGAAGGAATCGGTCTACCCCATTTAAAAGGGGTGTTGGAATTTTTCTTTCGGGAACTGCTGGGGCAGGGGACGAAGGTGAGGTTAAGACCCCACTACTTTCCCTTTACCGAGCCGAGTTTCGAGGTGGACTGCTCGATCCCTGGGAAAACGTTTCGGGGGAAAGAGTGGTTGGAGATTGCGGGCTGCGGGTTGGTGCATCCCAAGGTGTTGCGCGGGGTGGGGGTGGATCCGGAGAAGTTTACCGGGTACGCCTTTGGCTTGGGGGTGGAGCGGATTGCGATGGTGCGGCACGGCATTCCCGATCTGCGGCTCTTTTACGAAAATGATGTGAGATTTTTAAAGCAGTT
>LIBO01000050.1 GCA_001438005.1 Verrucomicrobia subdivision 6 bacterium BACL9 MAG-120507-bin52
TCCGAGTAGATGGAGCCCATTAACGCGTAGTCGAGGAGATGTTCTGGGCGGGCGTCGAGATTGGCGCCGGCATCGAGAAGAATGAAAAGGTTGGTCTCGGTTGGCATAACGGTGGCAATGCCTGGACGGCTAATGCCCGGCAGGGTGCGAAGGCGAATGGTGGCGGCGGCCACCATGGCTCCGGTATGACCGGCGGAGACGGCGGCATCCGCGAGGTTGTCCCGAACGGCTTCGATCGAGCGGAGGATGGAATTATCCCTTTTGCGACGAAGGGATTCGACGGGAGAGTCCCCCATCTCGATGACTTCCTTGCAGTGGTGAATTTCGATTCGGGCCGGCGGTTGGGCGTGGCCCAGTTTTTGGAGTTCCTGAAGAATTTTTTCTTTTTGGCCAAAGAGAAGAAGCTTTTCGATCTGAGGGTAGTGAGTCAAAGCTTCGAGAGCGGCGGCCACGGGGCGTGCGGGAGCGTGATCTCCTCCCATCGCATCGAGTGCAATCTTCATCAGAAAACCCGTGAAATCACGGGAGGGGGATTAGGCAGCCGGAGTCTCGATGGTCAGAACCTGGCGGTCGCGGTACCGACCCGTAGCGGGATCGACCACGTGAGACAGGTGAAAATTTCCACTTTTGTCGCGGCGAAGTTGAGGCAAGTCGCGACGGTGCGCCGCCCGGCGCATGCGAAGGCGCATCTTGGATGTTTTGCGTTTCGGGACTCCCATGGTTTCAATTCTCCGTTTTGAGTTGGTCTAAATCCCGCCAGACCGTGGCTCGTCTTTTTTCGGCGAAGTCGTCCTGGTTAGGGAGAGTGTAAACTTTCCCTGAACGCGGGCACCGACCTGCACCGTCCAACTCACAGCGGGCTGCAAGCGGAAGAGCTAGAATGATGTCCTCTCGGAAGAGCGGCGTCAAGTCGAGGGGTGCCTCATCAGGGGCGGCCAGGATCTGGCAGAAGTCGTTGACCTTGAGCTCCCAAGGGATGAAGTCGAGACAGCGCGCACAAGGGGTTTCGAAGGTGGAATGGAGAGAGCCGGTGATGGTGACCTCTTGGCCAACCTTTTGCAGTTGAAGGTGATAGTGAATTTTGTCCCAACCACGAATCTCACCGATGGGAATATCGTAATCGGCGAGAGGCACGGAACCGGTAAGTTCCAGCCCCTCTTCGGTGATCTGGCGAGGATCGATCTTCACTTTTTCGAAAAATGTTGGCGCAGGGTCGCGGCCGCCGCCGGGGGAACAAAGTCTTCTAAGGGGGCGCCGAGCCGGGCGAGTTCACGCACGAGTTGAGAACTAATGAAGGAGAGAGTTTCGCGGGGCATGAGGAAAACTGATTCGAGTTCAGGATGAAGGCGCCGATTGGTCAGAGCGAGCTGGAATTCGTATTCGAAATCGGAAACGGCCCGAAGCCCGCGAATGACCGCCACGGCTTTTTTCTGGCGGGCGAATTCGACCAAAAGACCACGAAAGGAGGTGACTTGAATTCGGGAGGCCCAGGGTTCGTGAGAAATACTGTCCTGTAAAAGTTGAACTCTCAAGGCCGTGGGGAAGGTGGCGTGCTTCGAGCTGTCCTCGGCGACGGCGACAATCACCTCATCAAAGAGGCCAGCGGCGCGGGCGAGGACATCGAGATGACCCAAGGTGGCGGGGTCAAACGTGCCCGGATAGATGGCGCGTCTCATCGTGATGATATTTTCACGCAAAGTGGGGATCGAGGCAAGGATCTGGATCGCGGCGCGCCTCAACGAAGCGGGGGCGTGAGGTCAGATCGGAGTGAATTCGGGTGTGGGGGTAGCCGAACTGTTGGGCCAGGGCGGAGAGGTTGGCGGTCTGGTGCGGAGAGCATTCGCAAAGGAGAGTGGGGCAGATGAGGGTGGCTTGGGGGAGGAGGCGACGAAAAAGATCGAGCCCATCGGAGCCACCATCGAGGGCGAGGATCGGATCGTGGCGAACCTCGGGTTCGGCCGAGGCAATTTCTTCCGGTGTGAGGTAGGGGAGATTGGCCGTAAGAAGAACGGCCACCTCCGTTTGGGCATGAAGAAGGTCGCTCCTTTTCCAATCCACTTTTGTCCCTTCGGGAGGGGCGGAGGCGGGGTGGGCGCAATTTTCCTGAGCAAGGAGAAGTGCCTCTTCGGAAATATCGAGGCCGAGATAGCGGTGTTGGGGTTGGCGACGCGCTAAGGCCAGCGGGATGGCCCCTGTGCCTGTGCCCACATCGAGGACGAGTCCGGCGGGTTGGTGGGCGAGGATGCGGGCAGCGTGTTCCACGAGCAGCTCGGTTTCGGGGCGGGGGACGAGGGCGGCAGAGCGACAGCGAAGAGTTAAGCCTGAGAAGGAAGTGGTTCCCGTAATGTGCTGAATGGGCTCGCGGGCGGCGCGCCGGCGAACGAGGGGGCGAAGAATTTCCAATTCGGGGGCGGTGAGTTCGCGTTCAAATTGGAGATAGAGACCTAAGCGGGGTAGGGTGAGGGCGTGGGCGATGAGGAGCTCGGCTTGGAGTCGGGGGGAGGGAAGACCGTGTTTGGTGAAGTGGCTGGTGGTGGCTTCGAGGACGGAGAGAAGTTTCATGCGCCCAAGCCGGACTCCTCTAAACGGCGACGAAGGTCATCGGCGGCGAGGGCTTCCACGAGCGGTTCGATTCTTCCCTCCATGACCAAGTTGAGATCGTGTGAGGTGAAGCCGATACGATGATCGGTCAGGCGATTTTGGGGGAAGTTGTAGGTGCGGATTTTTTCGTTCCGTTCGCCTGAGCCGACTTGCTGTCGCCGGGCGGCCTCAACTTTTCCACGCTCCTCTTCGCGTTTTTTCTCGAGAAGTCGGGAAGCCAGAATTCGCATGGCGGTGGCACGGTTTTTAATTTGGGAGCGACTATCTTGGCAGCGGACGATTAGGCCGGTGGGGATGTGGAGAACTTGAACGGCCGAGTCGGTGGTGTTGACTCCCTGTCCGCCCGGGCCACCTGAGCGACACACTTCAATTCTGACTTCATCGGGACGAATCTGGAGTTCCACCTCTTCGGCCACGGGAAGAACGGCGACGGTAGCGGTGGAGGTGTGGATTCGGCCCTGGGCTTCGGTAGCGGGAACGCGTTGGACGCGGTGGACTCCGCTCTCATGGCGCATGGCGGCGAAAACGGTTTGTCCTGTCAATTCGAAGACGATTTCTTTGAGACCCCCGAGATCGGAGAGGCTGGAGGAGAGGGGTTCCAGTTTCCATCCACGGGTCTCGGCATACCGGCTGTACATGCGAAAGAGATCTCCGGCAAAGATGGCGGCTTCGGTTCCCCCTGCTCCGGCGCGGATTTCGACAATGGTGTCACGGTGCTCGTCTGGGTCAGGGGGTAGGATGGAACGAAGAACCGCTGCTTTGGCGGTGGCCTCATCGCGGATGAGTTCGGCCGCTTCCTCCTCTGCCATTTGCCGCATTTCCGGGTCGGTCGTGGACGCACGCAGAGCGGCATTTTCCTGAATTTGGGAAGTCAGGGAAACGAGGCGACGAGCCGCTTCCGTCCCCGACCGGATGCGGGCATGTTCGCGGGCGAGGTCGCGGGCCCGGGTGCCTTGGCGATACAGGTCGGGGTCGGCCATTTCACGATCCAGTTCGTGAAGGCGGGATTCGAGGCGGGCGAGTTGGGCGGTGGGATCCACGGGGGAGGAGGCGGAACCGAACCTACGCCCGAGGGCGAGGGAACGGTGAATCCGCGCGGGCGCCTACGAGCGCTTTTTCGCCTTGGGGGCGGGGGTCGTGGCGTCGAAACGGCGACGGAATTTTTCGACACGACCGGCGGTGTCGACCAACTTTTGGGTGCCGGTGAAGAAAGGGTGGCAGGAGGCACAGATTCCAAGACGAACTTGGGCTTTGGTGGAGCGGGTGTGATAGACCGCACCGCAGGCACAGGTCATGATACAGGCTTCAAACTTGGGATGAATTTCTGCCTTCATAGAACGGAAAATTAAACCAGACGAGAGGCGACGATGCAAGCATTGTGCCCCCCGAAACCAAAGGAGTTGTTCATGACGATTTTGGCTTTTTGCTCCCTCGGTTGGAGAGGGATGTAGTCCAAATCGCACTCAGGATCAGGCTCTTCCAGATTGATCGTGGCGGGGAGAAGATCGGTTTCGAGGGCTTTCAGGCAGATGGCCATTTCGATTGATCCGGCCGCCCCGAGGAGGTGACCGAGACTGGATTTGGTTGAGCTGACAGCGACTTTTTTGGCATGGGCACCAAGGACCGATTTGATCGCCTGGGTTTCGCAGATATCTCCCTGCGGGGTGGAGGTGCCGTGGGCGTTAATATAGTCCACTTGATCGGGGTTGACCTTGGCGTGCCGGAGGGCGATTTGCATGGCGCGGGCTGCCCCAGCGCCTTCCGGGGCGGGGGCGGTCAGGTGATAGGCGTCGGCGGTGGCACCGTAGCCGAGGATTTCCCCGTAGATTTTTGCCCCACGCTTTTTGGCGTGGTCCATCTCCTCCAAAATGATCACGGCCGCTCCCTCGCTCAGAACAAAGCCATCGCGACCTTTGTCGAAGGGGCGGGAGGCGCGGGTGGGCTCCTCATTGCGAGTGGAGAGGGCTTTCATCGCGCCAAACCCACTCAGACCGAGTCCCACGACGGCAGCCTCGCTCCCGCCCGCAATAATGAGGTCGGCCTCAGACTCGCGAATCAAGCGCCAGCCTTCGCCAATCGAGTGGGTGGCGGTGGAGCAAGCGGAGACGATGGCGAAGTTGGGACCGCGCAGTCCGAAGTGCATCGAAATATGACCGGAAGCGATGTTGTTAATCATCATCGGAATCATGAAGGGGGAGACTTTTTTCGGGCCACGGTCGCGAAGAATCGTGTGCTGCTCTTCGAGAGTCCGGAGTCCTCCGATGCCTGAGCCGACGAGGACACCCGCACGATCTAAATTGAGAGTGGCGCTTTCGAGGCCGGCATCTTTCCAGGCTTCTCCCGCGGCGCCCATGGCCAGATGGGTGTAGCGATCGGTGCGGCGAACATCTTTGGGATTTTTGAAGGCGGTAGCGGGATCGAAATTACGAACCTCGCCGGCGATTCGGCAATCGTATCCGGTGGTGTCAAACGCGGTGACTGGCCCGATCCCGCTCTCTCCGCGGATGAGGCGCGTCCAAGTCTCGGGAAAATTATTGGCCAAAGGGGTCAGGGCACCAAGTCCCGTGACCACGACGCGTCGGGTGCTCATGGAATAGGTGGATGGATGGAGCCGACCGGAAGAGTGTTCTGATGGGTGGCCATCAGAACCCGCGTTATTTGGACTGCTTGTCCTCGATGTACTTTACGACATCGCCCACGGTCAGGAGCTTTTCGGCATCGCTATCGGGAACCTCGACGCCGAACTCCTCTTCGAAGGCCATGACGAGTTCGACGATGTCGAGGGAGTCGGCCCCCAAATCTTCAATAAACTTGGCTTCGGGGGTAACTTGTTCCGCGTTGACGCTGAGTTGCTCAACGATGATGTCTTTTACTTTTTGTTCGATCGGTTTTTCGCTCATATTGATTTTGCTCCTGTGTTTGTGAGGAGCGCAGTAAGGATTCTCGCGGGCATAATGGCAATAAGAAAATTTACGGGTGGGCTGACTTTTTTTACATCGTCATGCCGCCATCGATGGCCCATGCCTGGCCGGTGACGTAGCCGGCATCTGGGCCACAAAGAAAAGAGACAAGGCCAGCGACTTCCTCCGGCCTTCCAAAACGATTTAAAGGTATGTTGGTCAACACTTTGGACTTTAGATCCTCCTTCAAAACAGAGGTCATATCGGTATCGAAAAAGCCTGGGCAGACACAGTTACAAGTAATGCCTCGGGAGGCGAACTCGCGGGCAACCGATTGGGTAAGGCCGATAAGGCCTGCTTTAGCGGCAGCGTAATTAGCCTGTCCGGCGTTGCCGACGAGGCCCACCACGGAGCCGATATTGACGATGCGGCCCGAGCGCGCCTTGAGCATTCCGCGGGAGGCGGCGCGGATCCAGCGGAAGGCACCCGTCAGGTTGGTATCGATGACGGAGCACCAGTCCGCATCTTCCATGCGCATGACGAGGCCGTCTTTCGTGATGCCCGCGTTGTTGATCAGGGCACCGAGGGGGCCGGACTCTTTCTCAACGGCGGCGATGACTTGGTCGGCGGACTTCGGGTCGGAAATATCCGCAGCGTGGACGGAGGCTTTTCCCCCCGCCGCTTCAATCGCGGCGCGGACTTCATGGAGCTTCTCCGCTTGGCGGGCCACGAGAGCTAACGACCATCCATCACGAGCGAGGCGTTCGGCGATGGCGCGGCCAAGGCCGCGGCTGGCTCCAGTGATGAGGGCCGTACGGGAGTTAGTGGGCGCGTTCATGAATGACCTTCTCCAGTTCCGCCAGAGTTCCGGCACTGTGGCAAGGAAGATCGGGGACAATCTTCTTGGCCAGGCCGGCTAAGACGCCGCCCGGACCGAGTTCAATCAGCTGGGTCACCCCGCGGTCGGCAAGATCCTTGAGGCAGGCCTCCCAGCGGACGGTGCCGGTGACTTGATCGAGAAGGCTGGAGCGAATCTCTGCTTCGGAGGAGATGGGCCGGCCGAGGAAGTTAGAAAGGACGGGCACGGCGGGTATTTTACAATTGGTTTTGCCGATGGCCTCAGCCAGGCCCTCTTTGGCGGAGGTCATAAGAGAGGAGTGGTAGGCGCCGGCGACTTTGAGGGGGATAGATCGTTTTACGCCGGCGGTTTGGGCGGCGGTTTGGGTTTGGGCAAGTTTGCTGGCTGGGCCTGAGAGGACGACTTGGCCGCCACCGTTGAGATTGGCGACTTCCCAGCCTGAGGCGGTGGCGATTTGGGTGGCAATAGCTTCGGTGGTGCCGAGGAGCGCGAGCATGGCCCCTTGATTTTGGGCGCAGGCTTCTTCCATGAGGGTGCCACGGCGGGCGACGAGACG
>LIBO01000051.1 GCA_001438005.1 Verrucomicrobia subdivision 6 bacterium BACL9 MAG-120507-bin52
TTGGTGGACACCGACTCGGCCAAGCGGGCGATGCCTTGGGTGCGGTTGCCGGAGCGGTTGCAGGCTCCCGAGGACGCCTTGGTGCAGTTAGAGAAAGCGCAGGCGGCGCATCAGCGGGTGTTTGGACAAAAGGCACGAGGTTTATGGCCGTCGGAGGGATCGGTCAGTCCGGAGGTGATTCCTTTGATGGCGCAAGCCGGATTTGAGTATTTCTGCACGGATGAGATGGTTTTGTTTCGGGGGTTAGAGGCGCAGGGGTGGAAAGGAAAGCACTCGGAGCTGTTTCAGGCGTGGCGGGTGGAGGAGGGGGGAAGTGCGATGAAGGTGCTGTTTCGAGAGAGGCCCTTATCGGATTACATTGGTTTCACGGCGTCGAGGACAGAGCCGAAGGTGGCGGCGGAGCATTTGCGAGTCCACTTGGAGCACATTGCGCAGGTGATGCCGTCCGATGGAGTTGTCTTATTGGCTTTGGACGGGGAGAATGCTTGGGAGGCTTTTCCCGACAGTGGGGAGGCTTTTTTGGATGAGTTTTATACGCGGTTGCGACAAACCAAGGGGTTGAAGTCGACCACGTTGGGGGGATATTTAGGGACGCGGGCGGGCAGACCGGTGGGGCGGTTACATTCGGGGTCGTGGATTGGAGGGAACTTCGATATTTGGATTGGGGATCCGGAAGAAAATCAGGGCTGGTGTTGGATCAAGCGGACACGAGATTTTTTGACCCAGGCGAAAGAGGGAGGGCAGGTGACGAAGGAGGTGTTGGCGGCGGCTTGGGAGGATCTTTATGCGGCGCAGGGAAGCGATTGGTTTTGGTGGTACGGGCCAGATTTTCAAACCGACAGCGATACGATTTTTGACGCGCTCTTTCGGGGCCGGCTGCAAAATGTGTATCGACGGTTGGGCGTGACCCCGCCGGCAGGCTTGAGTGTGCCGATTTGCGCCACGGGGACTCAGTTGGGAACACCGCCGGTGCGGGAGATTGAGCCCAAGCTGAGCGGGACGGGAAGTTACTTAGAGTGGTCGGGGGCGGGGAAGTATGAGGCGTGGCGGGATCAGGGGGCGATGGCGCAAGGGGATCGACGGGTGCGGATGGTGCGATACGGGGTTGGGGAATCAGATTTTCATTTTCGCTTAGATGGGAAGGAGCCGCTGGGGGAGGAGGTGATTTTGGATTTTCACCAACCTTCGCCCGTGCGGATCCGGATTGGTGGGGAAAAGGACGGGAAGGTGAGTTTAGAAAAATCAAAGGACGGGGTGGTTTATGAGGCGGAGGATTGTTCGGCGGAAGTCGCGGGAGGAGGAGGCTTGGGGCTGCGGATCCCATTTTCCTCGCTGGGCTGGCGGGGGGATGGGGTGGAGGTGAGTTTTTTGGTTCGGGTGATCCGCGGGGGGGTGGAGGTGGAGCGGTATCCGGACAGGGGATTGATTGAATTTCGCGGACCGACGCGTGCGTTGGATATGAAAAACTGGTATATTTAGACTCTGTCGATGAAAAATGTGAATTTAGTTCTCGGGCTGCACATGCACCAACCGGTGGGTAATTTTCCCGAGGTGGTGGATCGGATCACGAAAGAGGTGTACGCGCCGGTGTTGGAGGTTTTGGCCAAACATCCCGGGGTGGCGGTGAATCTGCATGTGAGTGGGCCTCTTTTAGAGGCATGGGTGGAGAAGCATCCGGATTTGCTGCAGAAACTGAAGGAGCTCGTCGGGACGGGACGGGTGGAGATGTTGTCGGGAGGATTTTACGAACCGGTGCTGGTGGAGTGGTCGGAGGAGGATCGGGATGGGCAACTGGGGAAGATGAATGGGTGGTTGAAGGAGAGATTCGGGGTAACACCGCAAGGGGTTTGGCTGGCGGAGGGGGTGTGGGGACCCTCCCTTTGTCATGCGTTTGGGCGGGCCGGATTTCAGTACACGATCGTGGAGGGATCTTTTTTCCAGCAGGCGGGAATCACCCCTGCCAAAATGAATGGTCACTATGTGACCGATCAGGCGGGATCGATGTTGTCGGTTTTCCCGACCTGCCCGGAGTTGGCCAAATTAGTGCCGCACGCCCCGTTGGATGAGCTGTTTGGATATTTACGCCGAATGGCGAACCGGGGAGAGGACATCACGCTAACCTTGGCGGGAAATCTAGAAAACTGGAGTCAGGCACCGGGTGGAGTGGCGGGATATCTGGGTTCCCTTTTTGCGAGGCTGCAGGAGTCGTCGAATTGGGTGAACACGTTGACGGGGCGGGCGCAGCTGGAGCGGCAGAGCCCCCGGGGGAGGGTGGCTTTGCCGCCGGGGACTCCAGCGGAGTTGGGGGGGTGGTCGCTGCCGGGTTCGGCGAGGAAGGAGTTTTTCCGAGAGCGGGGGCAGCTGGCGCAGAGGTTTGATGCGGGCAAGTGGCTGCCGTTTTTTCGAGGGGGTTCCTGGGGATCCTTCCGCGTGCGGTATGAGGAGCTGAACCTGATCTATCGGAAGAATTTGATGCTGGGACGCAAGTTGAAAGGGAAGAGTCAGTTTCCCGGGGCTCGGGCGGTGACCGAGCGATTGTGGCGGGCGCAGTGTTCCACGGCGCAGTGGCATGGGACACAGGGAGGTTTGCATTCGCCGCATCTTCGGGGGGCAATTTGGCGGGAGCTACTTTCGGCCGAAGCGGAGATGAGAGCGGGGCAGACGGAGATGGATGTGGTGCGTGAAGATGTGAACGCAGATGGGCAGATCGAAGTGGTAGCGGGGCATCCTGCTTTGACCCTTCTTTTTTCGCCCCATTTGGGTGGGGCGTGTTTGGAGGTTGGATTACCAGAATTTGGCCGGAATTTGGCCGATGTATTGACGAGGCGGGATGAGGGGATGAATGGGGCGAGCGCGGGTCCCGTGGACTGGTATGAGAGGCGCCTTTTTCAGGATCACTTTTTCGCCAAGGGCACGACGGTGGAGCAGCTGGTTGCAGGCACGTATCCTGAACTGGGGGATTTTATTCTGCAGCCATTTGAGATGACGCAGATGCGACAAACGGGGAGTCGGTTGACCTTAAGTTTGCGGCGGGACGGAGGTTTGTATCGGGTGGGCACGCGACTGCCGTGTCTCTTGGAAAAAACCTATGCCATTGATGCAGCGAGCGGGTTAGTGGAGGTTTCTTATCAAATCACCAATACGGGAAAGTTACCGCTGGAGGCGGTATTTGCGGCGGAGATGAATTTGAATCTAGGAGCGGACCAGTCGGGACGAGCGGTCTGGAATTTTGGGGAGACGAAAAAGTCGGATCGGGATCGGTGGCAAGGGGAGGCTTTGTCGCGGGTGGTGGCGGGTTCAACGGATGGTTTGGAGGTCACGATGTCGTCGGAAGACCTTCCGCTGGTTTGGGGATATCCCATCCTCGATGTGGAAAAGGGCCCGGAGGGGCCGATTCGGCAAGGCAACTGTGTGTTATTTGGAAAGCACCTTGATTTGAAGCCGGGGCAAAAGGCGGAGGCACGGTTAAAAATAACCTTTCGTAAAAAGGAGGGTAGGATTGCCCCAAAGAAGTGACTGTGATAAGATTACCCATTATGAAATTTCGCTGGACCATACTGGTTTTGCTCGGCGTAGGCATCGCGGGGACGGGTTGCACCATTCCGGGGGACGCGGAGGATGTGACAACCACTTACGGAGATATGACCCCTCCTGCCTCGGGTGATACGCCCGTCGGGGGAACGACCAGCGAAAAGCCACCCACGGCGGCGAGCGATGAAAAAAAGCCGTGGTCTCCACCCGACACGAGGGAAAAGAGCACGCCGACGAAGGCCAGCTATCCTAAAGGGGAAAAAGTTTCTGGCAAAACGGGCATGGTACGTAGTCCCTATGCGCCTTATGCCGGCTTAGTGGATGTGAAGGGCTTTGCTCCGGGGACCGAGGTGAAGTGCCCTTATACGGGCAAGATTTTTCTGGTTCCTTAAGGTTTCGGCATCGGGACGAACCTGAGTCCGGTAATGGATCCCCTTCTACAGATTCTGAAAGAGCGTGGTCGCCTGTCGAATGCGCAGCTGTCGAAGATCACGGGACAAACCGAAAAAGAGGTGGAGAAGGCGCTGCAACGTTTTGAGGCGGATCGGGTGATTCTGGGCTACCAAGCGATTTTGGATTCGGACAAGACGGGTCATGGGGGAGTTCGGGCGGTGATTGAGGTCAGGATCACACCGGAGCGGGATGGGGGATTCGACCGCATCGCCGCCCGGGTGGCGCGGTATCCCGAAGTGGTTTCCTGTCAGCTGATGAGTGGGGGATACGATCTGCTGATCATGGTGGAGGGGCCCGATCTCAAACGGGTGGCGAGTTTTGTGGCGGAGAAGCTGTCGACGATTCAGGGGGTGATTTCTACGGCCACCCATTTTCAGCTAAAAACGTACAAGGAGGCGGGGGTGCTGTTCCTGCAGGATGAAAAAGCAGAGCGGCTTTCCGTTTCGCCATGAAAAACGGAGGAGAATTTCTAGCGGAGCATGTGAAGGGGATTCCGAGGTCGGGGATTCGCGACTTCTTTGAAATCGTGCAGAAGCGGGGGGATGTAATTTCGTTGGGAATCGGGGAGCCTGATGTTTCGGCACCGTGGGCGGTGCGGGAGGCGGCGATCTACTCCTTGGAGCACGGAAGGACGGGATACACTTCGAACTCAGGAAGCTTGAAGTTACGCCACGAAGTCTCGACCTATGTGGAGAGGATTTTCGGGCAGCGGTATGCGGTGGAGAGTGAGATTTTGGTGACGGTGGGGGTGAGTGAGGCGATTGATTTAGCGTTGCGGGCGGTGCTGAATCCGGGAGAGACGGTGCTGTATCACGAGCCGTGCTATGTTTCCTACGCGCCGTCGATCACGTTGGCGCATGCCAAGGGCCGAGCGATCCGGACGAAGGCGGAGGATGGCTTCCGAATCGAGGCCAAGGCGGTAGCCGAAGCGGCCCCAGGCGCAAAAGTTTTACTGCTCAACTTCCCAACCAATCCCACCGGCGCGGTCTTGCGGGGTCGGGAGCTGGATGAGTTGGCCAAAGTCTGCGTGGAGAAGAATCTTTTGGTGATCAGCGACGAGATCTACGCCGAGCTGAGTTATGAGGGGCCACATGAATCGATCGTGACACGGCCTGGCATGAGGGAGCGGACGATCCTTTTGCACGGGCTGAGCAAAGCGTTTGCGATGACGGGGTTTCGGATCGGCTATGCGTGTGCGCCCGCCCCGCTGATCGAAGCGATGATGAAGATTCATCAGTATGCCATTCTCTGTGCTTCGACCTTGGGACAAGAGGCGGCGGCGGAGGCTCTGCGGGGGGCAGAGGTGACCACAGGTGAGGCGAGGGAAAGTTATCGGATTCGTCGGGATTTCCTCAAACGGAAGATGGTGGAGGCTGGTTTAAAGCCGACTCAACCGGCGGGGGCGTTTTATCTTTTTGTGGATATCCGAAGCACGGGGCTGACTTCGCGGGAGTTTGCCTTGCAACTGCTGGAGGAGGAGAAGGTGGCGGTGGTCCCGGGGGAGGCGTTTGGGCCAGGGGGGCAGGGTTTTGTCCGTTGCAGTTATGCGACTTCACTGGATCGGATCGAGGTAGCGGCCGAGAGGATTGTTCGTTTTTGCCAAAAGCGGAGAAGTGCTCCGCCGCAACTCGTGGCGGCGAGGTAATTTCGTTTTGCCTTACGATGCGGTAGTGGTGGGGGCGGGTCACAATGGCCTGATCTGTGCCTGTTACTTGGCCAAGGCGGGATTGAAGGTGGCCGTGGTCGAGAAAAGGAATATGGCTGGGGGTGCGGTGTGTACCCGGGATGATTTGGTGAAGGGATTCCGATTTGATGTGGGGTCGTCGGTTCACATCATGATTCATCTGACCCCGGTATTGGGGGAGTTGGATTTAGCGAGAGAAGGATTGGAGTACATCGAGATGGATCCGTGGGCGTACTATCCGGTCGAGGGGACGGGGCGTGGAATTTCCTTTCACCGCTCGGTCGAGAAGACTTGTGAAAGCATTGCCGCATTCAGCCCGAGGGATGCGGAGGCGTATCGAAGATATGTGGAGCGGTGGACGGAGTTAAATGAAGGGGTGTTTGAGACCTTTTTGGCGCCGCCCTCGCCTGCCCGACTCTTTGGAACGATCGTGAAGAGGAACTTGTTTCGGCCGCAATCGCGACGGCTGTGGTCGAGCTTGGATACGGCTCGGCAGTTGATGGCTCCGTACGGGGATGTGATCGAAGAGACATTTGAGAATGAGCATTTGCGGACCGCGATGCTTTGGCTTTCGGCCCAGAGCGGACCGGCCCCGGCGGAGGTGGCGAGTGGGGACATGTTTGGTTGGAACGCGATGATCCACAAGTGTGGGGCGAAACGGGCCAAGGGCGGAAGTGGGGCGTTAGCGACGGCGTTGGTGAAGTGTTTGGAGAGACATGGGGGAGAGCTGTTTTTGGGGCAGGGGGTGAAGGAGGTGCGAAAAGCGGGTGCGGGTTGGGAGGTGGAGGCAGGGGATCGGGTTTTGAGCACGAAGAAGGTGGTGGCGGCATGTCATTTGAAAACGTTTTTTTGCGATCTACTGAAAGATGGGCCGACGGAGCTAGCCGGGCGAATGGCCAAGGCACGCATTGGCAATGGATTTGGGACGGTGGTGCGTCACGCGGTGGAGGAGTTGCCTGTTTACAGCGGTGAGGTGGCGAGTGGGAAGCAGGCCCGAGAGTACCATTCAGGGATGCAGTTGCTCTGCCGAAATCGAGCCATGTTGGAGAGCAGCTATCGGGATTATTTGGGATATCAGCCGCCGAAGAATCCCAGCGTGGTCGCGATGACTTTTTCCGCCATCGATCCCACCTTAGCCCCGCAGGGCAAGCACACGCTGTTTACCTGGGCGCAGTACCACAGTTATGAATTACGGAACGGGGAGACGTGGGACGAGATTCGGGAGCG
>LIBO01000052.1 GCA_001438005.1 Verrucomicrobia subdivision 6 bacterium BACL9 MAG-120507-bin52
AACGTTCGGGCACGGTGAAGTTTAGTTTCATTCGATCCATCGCGTAGATGCTGACCAAGGTGGTTTGAGGGCTGACATATTGGCCGACGCTGACGCTGCGACCGCCCAACATTCCATCGAATGGGGCGGTGAGGGTGTATTCACGCATCCTTTTTTTGGCAAGGTTGAGCGTGGCGACAGCCCTTTGGTAGGCGGCTTGGGTCTGATCGTGCTCTTGCTCAGAAATCGTCCCATCTTTCAGGAGGGCATCCGCGCGTTGGAGGGTTTCTTTGGCATAATTGTAATCCGCCTGCGATTCGGCCACGGTGGCGGCCTGCTTCGACTCATCGATTTGCAGGAGGAGATCCCCTTTTTTGACCGAGTCGCCTTCAACCATTTGGATGGAGGTAATTTCCCCGTCCACTTCGGGACGAATATCGACCGCTTCATCTGCCTGGAGCGTTCCGATGGCTTGAAGGGTCTCTGGCAGGGGACCAACGGAAACGGTGACGAGCTCGGCCGGCACGGGGGCATCCTTGGGGGGTCCTCCTCCCTTCATACAACCCGCTAATGCGAGCAAAAGGCATGGAATGAAATAATGCTTCATACTATGAATGTTTAATAATGTGAAGTATCTTCCCTATCCGGTCAAGCCGGCAAGGATTGGCGGACGGCGTGGAGAAGGGCGGGTAAGCCTTCACCGCTTTTGGTCGAGATGGGAAAGATGGAGCGACGGGCGGTAGCCCGAAGAGCGGCCAGATTCTTTTCCGAGTCGGGGAGATCGACTTTGTTGGCGGCCACCAGAAAGGGACGCTTGCCGAGAGCGGCGTCGTGAAGGCGAAGTTCTTTGCGGAGAAGTCGATAGTCCTCCGCCGGATTTCTACCGTCGACTCCGGCGGTATCGATGACCAGGAGAAGGACGGAACATCGCTCAATATGGCGAAGGAAGTCGTGGCCCAGGCCTTTTCCCTCATTGGCTCCTTCAATCAGTCCTGGGATATCGGCCAGGGTAAACCGGGTCTCCTCGGGGGATCCGACTACGCCGATGTAGGGGGCGAGGGTGGTAAAGGGGTAGGAGGCGATCTTGGGGCGGGCGGCAGAAAATGCGGCGAGAAGGCTGGATTTACCCGCGTTGGGCAGGCCGACTAAACCGACGTGGGCGATCGATTTTAAAATGAGAATGAATTCGCCTGCCTCCCCGGGGCGGCCCTCTTCGGCGTGGCGAGGAGTCTGGCGAGTGGATGTGGCAAAGCGGGAGTTTCCGCGCCCGCCCCGTCCGCCGTGGCAAAGAATAAATTTTTCCCCAGGTTGGGTTAAATCCACCAGGGGGTCACCGACCTCACCGGGAGGTAGGGGATAGATGACGGTGCCCGGAGGGACTTTGAGAAGGCAATCCTTGCCGTTTCGTCCCGTGCACTGCTTTCCGCTTCCGCTTCCTCCGTGGCCCGCGCGGGCATGTGGGCGATAACGAAGATCGATTAAGTTATTCAGTTGGGGATCGACGATCAGCACCACGTCCCCGCCCTCACCCCCATCTCCACCATCGGGTCCGCCCTTGGGCACGAACTTTTCCCGCAGGAAGCTGACGGCACCTCGCCCGCCATTGCCGGCATTGGCGTGAAGTCGAACTCGGTCAACGAACATGGGAAGATTCCATCCAGTGAAGTAAACGGGGGGCAAGGATCGCCGTTACAAAAGCGCCGACGGCGAGAGGAAAAGCTCCCGCGTAGCCTTCGGTTTTGGCGACGATCCAACCCGCCACCATGACCAACCCTGCCCAGGCGATCGATTCGATCAGGCAAACCCGACCGCGTTGACCGGAGGAGAGACCGAGGAGAGCGGCGATGAGGAGAACGGAAAGGATCATCCCGGAAGGTGGATGAAGCACGGGGGAAGGGCCGCGGGAGAGATTTGTCCAAGTACGAACAACCGCTTCCGCAAGGGAGCGGGGGCCGATAGGGGATTCGATAATGGGATCCACCTCCGCCAATCCTCCGGCGAGGATGGCGGGGCGTTTCGAAATTCCCTTCAAGTCGTAGTAGGGGCGAACGCCGATACGCTCTTGCTCCGCGGCCAGAACAACGCCACGGATTTCCATCTTTTCGGGAAGTTGGTCAGGTCGACTCCAGTCGATCGGGACGGAGCCACGCAAATCAAGTGGGATGGATTGAAGTTCAAAATCTTGGGTGTCGCGCAGGATGAGGCGCCGCCCTTGGAGAGTGGAGTGGGTGAGATCAGCCCCGAGGGCTTGGGCGTAGAGCTGCAGGAGCCAAGAGGGAGTGACCGCGTTTTCATGACGGAAGACAAGGGGCAGACGAGTGAGAAGGCCATCGGCATCGGGAGTGACTTTCCAAGCGGCGGCTTGTCCGGAACGGCGAAGGCTTTCTTCGGGAGCGAAGAAAGAGTCGGCGGGTCGGAGGGATTCGATCGAGCCGGTGTGGGAAATTTTGGGAAGAGAAAGAGTTTCGGCCGGGGTCGGAAAAGGGAAGGCGGTGGCGGAGAGAGTGGGGGTGAGATAAGACGACAAGGCGCGGGCGAGTTGATTATCTTGGGCGGGCTCAAAAGTATCGGGGGCATCCAGGGGAAGGAGGAGGCCGACGGGTTCGGGCCGATACGGAGACATGGCCCGGAGGGCAAGAGTGAGATCGAGCCGAGGCCAAGGCCAAGATTCTCCGGCAAGGTCCTCGATCGAAATGAGCACCGGGGTGGGAGGAGCCTTGGCGGGAGGGGAGAGGCGGGGAAGAAGGGCTCGCGAGTGGGGCACGAGAGCGACGGCAGCGAGGAGGCCGAGGGCGATCGCCGAAATGAGGGCGAGGATGCGAGAAACAAGCATGAATCTTTGTAGCGCAAATGGGATACAAAGCGATGCGGGATGCGGATTGAAAGAAGGGCATTTGAACGTATGATTGAGTCATGCGAGCAGAAATTACGGAGGCACCGACAGTCGCTCCAACGCAAGAGAGTGACTTTTCGGAAGCTTTTGCCAAAGGGTGGCAGGTCTTGGTGTGGAACGATCCAGTGAATTTGATGAGCTACGTGGTTTTTGTATTTCAGAAGGTGTTGGGGTTTGATGAGGCGAAGGCCAAGAAGCACATGTTGGAGGTGCACGAGCTGGGAAAGAGTGTGGTGGCGTTAGAAACGCGGGAGAAAGCGGAGATGTATTGCCACCGGCTCCAAGAATTTGGTTTGCAGTCGACCTTAGAGGCGCGGCCGGCTTGAGGGTCGAGCAGGGCCCAACGGGGCATCGGCACTTTGATTTTGCGGCGCCGGAGGTGGCGCTCTTGCGGCAGGCATTACAATCCACGAGGGAGGCTTATCGGACACCTCCGACGGAGTTGGATCCCATGGTGGGAAATGTTTGGTATCGGCAGGTGGGATTGAGGGAGGTGGGAATCCGTGGGGAGGACGCTTTGCACTGGGTGGAGGGATTGCACGAGGCGCGATTGGGCAGAGAAAAGTTGGCGGAAGGTTGGATGAAGACACTGCCGCCCCTTGGCCAAGCGGGTCGGTGGCATTTGGATGCGGAGGAGGTGGAGTCCTTTGTCGCGACGCTGAATGATCACCGTTTACGCAGAGCAGCAGAGTTTGATTTGGGGGAGGGGGATTTAGAGGTTCGCGCGATGGAAAAATCCAAAGGTGATAAAAGAGTGGCTTTGGTAGAGATTCACTTCTTGGCTTGGCTCATTGAACTTGTTCTACAAGAGCAAGTTAAATAATAAACCACCTACTTTTCCTTGGTATTACCCAGTTCAATGCTAAGGATAGTGCTCGTCATCTATGACAGCCAAGAGCGATATCATTGTGGTGGGAGCCGGGCCGGCGGGTTGCGCGGTGGCACGGGCCTATGCCTTGGATGGGAAAAAAGTGGTTTTGTTAGAGGCCGAGGCGGAGGGAAAAAGTCGCAAACGATTTGCGGGTGAGTGGTTACATCCCCAGGGGGTGGACGCGCTGAAGAGTTTAGGTTTTGATTCCATCACTTCGATGCAGGGCCGGCCGCAAGGGCGTGGCTTTGTGGTTTACCCAGGGCATGGCGAGCTACCGGTCAAACTGGACTATGTGGAGGGGCAGAGGGGATTGGCTTTTCATCACGGGGATTTGGTGGACGAGATGCGTCAGATTGTCGCTCAAACGGAGGGAGTGACCTTTCGGTACGGAGTGCGCGTTGGTTCGGTGGATGATCAAGGAGTGACCTTGGAAAGTGGGGAAAGGTTGGAGGCCGATCGGGTCGTCGGAGCGGATGGTCGCTCCAGTGTGGTGCGGAGAAGCTTGCGCGGTTCAGGAAACCACAAAGCGATGTCGGCCATGACCGGGATTCTTCTCGAGGGAGTCAAGGCCCCCTACCCAGATTACGGCCACGTATTTTTAGGAAAGCCGAGTTTCCTTTTGGGGTATGAGATCGCGCCTTCGGTCGTGCGCATCTGTGTGGATGTGCCCCTAAAGTATAAAGCGGAAATGAAGGATCCGGAGTGGTTGATTGCGGCGATCCGCGACACCTTGCCTCCGGTTTGGCGACAGCCTTGTGAAGAGCAGATTCGGGGTGGGCATCTGCGTTGGCAAGCTAACCATTTTTTGGCGCGGGCTGATTATGGGAATGGGCGGCGGGTTTTGATCGGCGATGCGGCGGGCCATACCCATCCATTGACGGCGACGGGAATCACGAACGGATTGGTGGATGCGATGGAATTGGTGGAGAAGAAAAACTTCGCGGAATTTGCCCGCAGCCGGCGCCGGGCCTGTCGGGTGCCGGAACTACTTTCTCGCGCGCTGTACGACTGCTTCTCAAAAGAGGATGCGTTCTCCCAATCGTTGCGGAGAGCGGTGGTGTCGCTCTGGAGGAACGACGAAAAGGAGAGGGAGCGCACGATGGGTCTATTGATGGGGAACGGACGATCTTTCCTAACCTTTGCCGGTCCGTTTATCCGGGCGCTGATCGGGGCGTGGAGGGGTCGGGATCAGAGCACCACGATACGTGCGGATTTGGCCTCGATCGCCAGCTGGATTCGTCTGCCGATGGCGTACGCCATGGCGGGCTTCATTAAGCCGAAGAGTTAAATTATTTCTGTAAATATTTCGCAAACGCCTTCAGCGGGAAGGCGCGTTTGTAGTGATCGTAGCGGATAAGGGTGGTTCGATAAAAAAGCCCAGGAATCGGTTGTGGCGGAAAATCTCCATCGGCCTGTTGTTGCTGAAGTAAAAATTCGATCCCTTTTCGGACGGACGGATCCTCCTTGGGGCCACAACCGAGAAGGGCGAGGACGGCAAGAGCGGTGGGCTCGACCAAGCTTTTCGGGGTGGGAATTGGACGCCGCTCCAAGCAGGAGTCGGGATGTTCCCCCCAACCGCCATCCGGCAACTGCTGTTGGAGCAGAAACTTTCTGCCTCGAACGATGCGGATGTCATCTTGGGGAAGACCGGCAGAGAGCAGTCCAGGAATGGCAAAGGAGGTGCCGTAGTTAAAGCAGATTCCCCAAACCGCTTCCCATGATCCGTCGGGCCGTTGGGTATCCGTCAGATAACGCACTCCCTCCCGAATCGCGTGATCTACTCTTTTGGTTTCGAGATGGGGATACTCTTTGCGCACTAAAGCCAAGGCGGAAAGGACGGAGCCCGTGCACTCGGCAAAGGAGTGATCCACCATAATGTCGGCGAAGACGTGGGAGGCATTGAATTTCTCAATCCAAAGGGGGCCGACGACACGATCGCAGCTTCCCCAACCTCCGTCTCGGTTTTGGTAGCTGAGAATAAAGCGCAACCCATCTTCCAAAATCTTGGGGGAGGGAGGCTGGGCGAGAAAGGGCTTGGCAGCAATGAGCGCGAGCATGCTCTCGGCCGTGCAGTCGGCAATGGACCACCCGTTTTTCCTTTCACTGAAAGGCCACCCGCCTTTTCGGGGCAAGCGGTGGTAACGGCGGGGATCGGGTAGTTCATCGATGACCTGATTTTCAACTAAGTAGCGACATCCTTCTTGGATCGACTGTTTCGGAGCAAGACTTGGTTCTAAATGGGACATGCCCTGCAGGGTAAAAGCGGTATCCCAGACTTTGGAGGAGGTGAAGCCCTGGCAAGCAATGTGGTCGGGGTGGTTCCAAAGATAGCGGGGAAGTTGCTCCCAACTGCGGGCGACTCGACTGGTCTGCCCTTCCACAAAGTGGGCCAGCGTGTTGTAGCAGGCGTTGACGGGGGCTTGGCGAATGTAGTCGGACTGTTCGTCCTCGTAACAGATATGCTCGTAAGTCAGTCGAAGTGCTTTCCGACGGACGGAGGAAGGAATCCACTTCTCCAGGTAACGCACGATGGGCATCGCGATTCGCACCAGCAGGGTTTCGGGAACGATATGGTCGGTTGGGGCGAGATCGGCGCGATGCTTGGGCCAATCGATCTGATCAAAACCTTGGGGGAAAAGCTCGCGGCGGATTTCGCGTAAGAGAGGATCTAAGGGAGCCTGCCATCGGCGGCCATAAAAGTAGGCCATGGGAAGATAGACGATGCGGACGTAGCCCGAGATGTTGATGGGCTGAACCGGCACCCACTTTGGCAGAAGATAAAGTTCGGGGGGAACAGGGGTGACGCCGGACCAGTCGTACAGGTTGAGAATGGAGAGGATAAACTTTCCCCAAGCGGCGGCTTTGACCGGAGTGCCGGCTTTCTCGATCCAATCGCGCATTTTCGCGAGTTCGGGCCGGCTGGGCTTCTCGCCGAGGAGACGAAGGGCGACGTAGGAGATGGCGCTGGTAAAAACAGCTCCACGGACCGACTCCTCGTGAAGTCCGACGGAGCCATCGGGCAACTGGGGTTGAAGTAATCCCGCGACGAACCGGGGTTGGTCGTGTTCGGTTACCGGTTGGCGGGTCAGGTAGGTGGTGATGACATAGAG
>LIBO01000053.1 GCA_001438005.1 Verrucomicrobia subdivision 6 bacterium BACL9 MAG-120507-bin52
AAGTACGTCGTCGAAAAAGCTGCGCGGGAAGAGCAGCACCTCGCCGCTTACAAAAATCAGCAAAAGGAGATCGCCTCCCTCCAGCAGTTCGCCGATCGCTTTCGCGCCAAAGCCAGCAAAGCCTCTCAAGCTCAGAGCAAATTGAAACAGATCGATCGGATGGAGAAAATCCAAGCCCCCGTCTCGGCTACCCGCTCCATTAAATTCACCTTTCCCCAGCCCATCCGCAGTGGTCTCCGCGTCATCACGCTCAAAGAGGTCGCCCACACCTACTCCAATACCGACGGCTCCGGCGATCTTCCCGTCTATCGGAATCTCAACTTCGAGGCCGCGCGCGGCCAACGGACCGTTCTCGTCGGCCCGAACGGTGCGGGGAAATCCACCCTTCTCAAACTTTTGGGGGGCGCCCTTGCCGTCCAAACGGGAGAGCGACTCCTCGGCCACAACGTCAGGGTCGGTTACTTTTCCCAGCACCGCGGCGATACGCTCAATATGAGCCATCAGGTTCTCGAATCCGTTCTCCACTCCCCCAACCCCGTCAGCGAACAGACGGCACGCACGGTCTTGGGCTCTTTCCTGTTTCGTGGGGACGATGTTTTTAAAACGGTCGGCATTCTCAGCGGTGGTGAAAAATCCCGCCTCGCCCTCGTCAAACTCCTGCTCGACCCGCCCAACCTTCTCTTGATGGATGAACCGACCACCCATTTGGATATCGGCTCCATCGATGCCCTCATCACCGCCCTCCGCCAATACGAGGGCACCCTGATCTTCATTAGCCACGATGTTCACTTCATCCGCGCCATGGCCACCACCGTCCTCCACATCAGTGCCGGTCACCTCACCCCTTATGCGGGGGATTACCAGTACTACCTCGACAAATCCTGCGCCACCTCCGAACGTGCCGCCCTGACGGCGGGGGAACAGCTTTCGAATGCGCAGCCCATCGCCCCGCCCGCACCTGCTCCCACCTCCAACCCAGAAAAAACTCCCACCCCACGCAAAACTAAAGAGCAGAAACGAGCCGAGGCCGAGGCCCGCCAAGCGAAAAGCCAACTCAAGAAACAACACGCCACCCAAATCGCCGACCTGGAAAAAAGAATTCTCGCACTCGAAACCCGCCTCGCCGAAATCACCGCCGAGCTAGAAAAGCCGGAAACCTACCAAGCCAACGGAGCCGCCGTCACTCTCAGTCGCGAATCAGTCACCGTCAGCGCCACGCTCGAACAACTCATCGCGCAGGGTCTTCTCCTCTCCTCCCAAACCACGGAAGATTAGACCCGCCTCGACCCACCTCCCAGCACCGCCACCGGCAGGTCCCTCCAGCTCGTGGTATAGGCGGGCGACCTCTGCCCACTCTTCATCCGCCAGCGTTGGGGCGAATGTTTCGAGCCCATCGAGCCTCGGGTAATGACAGGATTTTTTCTATCCCCTAACCGCTGATTGATCCGATCCACAATCGCATCCACTTCTCTCTTCGCCTTTCTCACTCCATCCAAATCCAGACACCCCTGCACCGCCTCCGCCCGAACCAGACCAGTCAAACTCACCCCTGTCTTCTGGTACCGATACCCTTTCCGATAGATTTCGTGCAGTAACTCCCGCGCTTGCCCCATCAACTCACTGGTGGAAGCGGTCGGTTCATCCAAGTTCAATCCCGCCGCCGGACAGTACTGCGCCTCCCCCGCCCGAAACCGATTCGTCTGCAAAAACACGTCGATCCGAGAAGCCCGCAAGCCAAACCGTCGCAACTTCTCACTCGCCCGCGCCACGTGATGGGCCAGCGCCTCCTCCACCTCCTCCAATTTCTCCAGCGGCGTGCCAAAGGAGCGACTCGCCATCACTCCCTTGCGATCGGGCGGAATCTCCTCCCACGGCAAACAGGAAACCCCATTCATCTCCCACCACATCCGCTCTCCCACCACTCCCAAACTTTTCCGGATCTGCCGTGAATCCGCCCACCGAAACTCCGCCGCCGTCCGAATTCCCAACCCCGCCAAGCGCAAGGCCAACCGCTTGCCCACCCCCCAAAGCCCGTCACACGAAACTCTCTCCATCAATTCCTCCAAATCTTCACACGCATCCAGATCGAACACCCCTCCCGTTTCCACCCGCCTCTTTTTGGCCTCCCGATTGGCGAGCTTGGCCAACATCTTTGTCCCTGCCATTCCGATGCACACCGGAATCCCCGTCCACCGCAGCACTTTCGCCCGCAAAGCTCGCGCCTCCGCCTCACCAAACTCCCCCGGCAACTTCAAAAAGGCCTCGTCGATCGAGTACACCTCCGTCTCCAGGGCCGACTCCCGCAAGATCGCCATCACCCGCGCCGACATATCTCCATACAAGGTGTAGTTCGAACTGAACACTTTCACCCCGTGCTTCTGGATGACCCCTTCCTGCTCATGCCTTGGCGCCCCCATCGGAATCCCCAAGGCTTTCGCCTCCTCACTCCGCGAGATAATGCACCCATCATTATTGGAAAGAACGACCACCGGCTTCCCGGACAAAGAGGGCGCAAAAATCCTCTCGCAGGAACAGAAAAAATTATTGCAATCCACCAACGCCAACCGCTGCTTCATTTCTACCTCGCTGGGTGAATGACAAACGCCACCACCCCCCAAATAACCAACTCCTGATCCCCCGAAATCTCCATCCGAGGAAATTGCTCGTTCGCCGCCTCCAAGTAAATCCGCCCCTCGAAACTTCGAAACCGCTTCACCGTGAACTCCCCATCAATCATCGCCACCACGATCTTTCGGTCCGTCGGAGCCAAGGAGCGATCCACCACCAAAATATCCCCCGACGCAATTCCCGCGTCTTGCATGGATTCCCCTTTCACCCGCACAAAAAAAGTTGCCGCGGGATTCCGGATCAACTCCTCATTTAAATCGATCGATCGCTCGAGGTGATCGTCCGCCGGCGAAGGAAATCCCGCCTGCACTCGGGCCGAGAAAAGGGGAAGGCTCAACTCCGTCCGTCGGGCAAAAGGTATCGGAGCATCCACTTTCATGAGCTCACTTTACTCCCACCCCACGGACCGTCCAGTAACGAAAAAATTTTTAAAACTTTTTCTCCCCCACTCCTCTGCCCCCGAAGGGCCGTCCACGAACTTCCATGCCCGTCACCCAGATAGCATCGCAAAGTGTCGTCCCGTTTTTCCCTTTTCCGCGCGATAGGAGTAAAATTTCTGAGGATCAGACGCTGTGCAAAGCTTTGTGTCCACAATTTCGCCCACACCCTCCGCACGTAACTGCCGCACGATCTCGTCCGCAAAAGGCACATCATAGTGCGGCGGCCGAATGCACGGGCCTAGCACCGCCACCATCTTTTCGGAATCGCAACCAAACTTCTCCCTCATGGTTCGGATGGCTACCCTCACCACCCCCAACTCCGTCCCCTTTCTCCCACTGTGCACTAACCCGATCGCTCCCGTCTGGCCACAGTACAGCCAGACCGGCCCGCAATCCGCCACCCGAACGACCAGAGCAAGCCCCTTTTCTCCCGTCACCAGCCCGTCCACCGATGGAATCACCCGACCGGCCTCCCTCTTGGAAACCACCGCAACTCCCGATCCGTGCGTCTGCTCCCCCATCACATAGTTTTCAGGCAACCCCGCTTCCTGCAAAATTTCGGGCACATCCCCCAACATCAGCGGCGGGTCGGAACGCAGGGTAAAAGCGTGCGATAACCCCCTCACACTTAACTCAGGAAAGCGGAGAAAATTCACTGACCTGGCTGAAGTCCCACCGCGGCCGATGCCTGCATATTCACCTTCGGCTTCGGACTGGCCGATGCCGACACGGGCACCGCGGGGGGATTCTTCGGACCAAACGGACTCGCCGTTGCCCTCTCCAAAAGCGCCACCGCCACATTGTAGTCAAATCTGCCCTGCAATTCGTTAAACTGGGCCTGCGTCAAATTCGATTGCGCATTGATGATATCCAGCTGAATCCCTGCCCCCACATTGAATCTTGCCTCGGCCAAACGCAGGCTCTCCCGCGACTGCTCCACATTTCTCTGTTGCGACGTGACCAGCTCCTTCGCCTCCTCCATCTTCACCACCGCGTCCCGCACGTCGCTCTCCACCAGCCTGCGCTTCTCCTCATAAGCCACCTCCGCCTTCCGAATCTGTGCTTTTAATTGCTGGAAGCGACCCGTGCTCAACATCCCGTCGAACAAGGTCCACGTACCGTTGATCGTGGCGACGGGCCCTTGAAAGCTGTCCGTAAAAGATGAGCTGCCTGGGTTCTGAATCACATCATACCCACCCGATCCCGTAATCTTGGGGATGAACGCCTCCTTTTGAGCTGCTTCGAAAAGTTTGCTCTGAATCTCGATCTCCTTCTTCACTGCCCGCAGATCGCTCCGATTCTGCACCGCATTTCGCAGGGAGGCCGTTAAATCGGTCTGCACCGGTTGATACGGCAGGTCCCCCTCGACAAACACGGGCGGAGTCCAGTCCGCTCCCGAATCGATCGGGTAATCCAGTGCCATGATCCGGGCCAACTGCACCTCCGCCACCCGCTTATTATTTCGGGCCCGAATCAGCTGGGGCATGTTGTTCGCCAACTCCACATCCGCCGTCAGCACATTAAATTTGGTCACCGTCCCCGCTTGAAAACGCTTCTGCTGGGAGGATAGCTGCTGCTTTTTTAAATTCACCGCCTCGGTCTGCACATCAATCAAAGCCCGATTCAGCAAAACCGCGTACACATTTTTTCGTACCTCCAAAATCACCCGATCGATGGTATCTCTCAATAGAAGCATCGATTGGCTTTCCGACATCCGCGCCGCTCGTGTTCGGGAAAGGGCGGCCCCTCCATCAAAAAGCAGCTGCGTTACCCTCACCCCCGCATTCCAATTCATCTCGTCTAACGCCAAAAATCCCGCATTCACCAGCAACCCGTTCAACTCTTTCGCCTGATACTCAAAATTCCCCGCCGCCGTCACCTTCGGCAGAAGGGCGCTTCGCACCTCCACCGCCACTCCCTCTTTTCTTTTCACCTCCTCCTTCGCCTGCCGAATCTCTGTATTTTGCTCCAGGGCCAGCGCCACGCACTGAGCCAAATCCAGGCGCTTACTCGAGAACTCGGGCACCGCCGATGCGCTGGCCAAGGGAAGCGTCACCTCCACCTCCTCCTGGGCTTTTTTCTCCTGGGCCTGTAGCTCGCCCAGCCCCAAAAAAAGAAGAGCAAAAACTTTAATTCCGCGGCAGCTCACGACAGTAGTTCTCCATTACCCGATAAATCCGAACCCACGCATCCTGATCTTTTTCCTCCAGCTGCGTTAAAATTGCCCCCAAATGATGGCGCAACTCTCCCTGTAACCTCGCCATTAGCTCTTTCCCTTTGGTCGTAATCTCCACCAATTTCTGCCTCCGATCTCCCTTTTGCGCCTGCCTTCTCACCAGCCCCACCGCTTCCAAACGATCCACCAAACCGGTCGTGGCTGAGGTCGCATGCCCCATCCGCTTGGCCAACATCCCCATCGGCACCCCCGACTCCAACCCCAAAAAACCCAAAAGCGTAAACTGGGGAATCGAAAGCCGCTTGGTTGAGGTTTGCCGCAGAAGATCGACCAAAAACCGCCTCTGCAGAAGGGTGGCAATCCTTTCTAGCTCCAGAACACGAGGGTCCAGTACCCCCGTAACTCCGTTCTGTGGATATTTAGTCATGTGAAATATATACTCAATGAAATATCCAGTGCGCACAAGTACCGATAAGTGGGTGTATTTTGGCCGAAAAACGTTGCTCGCCACGCCCTCATGACTATTTTCCAACAACTCACCATGGCGAACCTCTTTCTGGAACAAGCACTGCCCCTGAGTCTGGTCGCCGGCCTCATTGGTCTGGTCGCCGCTTGGGGCCTCATTCAGTGGATTCGCTCCCAACCCGACGGAAATGACCGCATGCGGGAAGTCGCCGCCGCCATTCAAGAAGGAGCCGCCGCCTATTTGAATCGCCAGCTCCAAGCTGTCTCCGGGATCGCCCTCCTTCTCTTCGTCGCGATCTGCTACTTCAAAAATCTGCCCACCGGCATCGGCTTCCTCGTCGGTGCTGCCTGTAGTCTCATCGCCGGCTTCGCCGGAATGCGGATCGCCGTCATGGCCAATGTCCGCACCGCCCAAGCCGCCACCCTCGGCCGTACCCCCGCCCTGCGTAACGCCTTCAACGGGGGTGCCGTCACCGGCCTTCTCGTGGTCGCCCTTGCCCTCCTCTCCATCGGCGCCTTCTACCTGATTGCTTCCAAATACCTCGGCCTCCGCGCCGCCATCGACAGTCTCACCGGCTTGGCCCTCGGCGCCTCCCTCGTTAGCGTCTTTGCCCGGCTTGGCGGGGGAATCTATACGAAAGCGGCCGACGTCGGGGCCGACCTCGTTGGTAAAATCGAATCCAAGCTGGAAGAGGACGACCCCCGCAACCCTGCCACCATCGCCGATAACGTCGGCGATAATGTGGGCGATTGCGCCGGCATGGCCGCCGATGTCTTCGAAACCTACGCCGTCAGTCTCATCGGTTGCGTTCTGGTTGCCTACCTCACCGTCTTGGGAGGCGATGGTAAGCCCGAGCCCGCCGCCCTCACCTACCCCTTCATCGTCGGTGGTGTCTCCATTCTTTCCGCCATCCTCGGCATCCTCACGGTTAACTTTGGCAAGGGAAACCCTACCCGCCTCCTCAGCCTCGGAGTTCTCGTCAGTGCCCTTGCCTCCGCCGCCGCACTCTGGCCTCTCACCCAAATCTTTTTTCCCAATGGCCTCTGCCACGACGGACAGATCGCCTCCACCAT